>NZ_JBNDHT010000006.1:0-94105 GCF_056755115.1 Rhizobium sp. SVR5-2C
TCGGGCTCATCTGCCGCAGCTTCTTCAGCTCGGCGTCGGCCTTTTCGCGCGCTTCCTTGGACAGCTTGGTCTTGGAGATGCGCTCCTCCAGTTCGGCCATCTCGTCGCGGCCTTCTTCGCCGTCGCCGAGCTCCTTCTGGATCGCCTTCATCTGCTCATTCAGGTAGTATTCGCGCTGGGTCTTCTCCATCTGGCGCTTGACGCGCGAGCGGATGCGCTTTTCAACCTGCAGAACCGAGATCTCGCCTTCCATGAAGCCGAGCGCCTTTTCGAGGCGGGTCTTGACGCTGGTGGTTTCCAGCATCTCCTGCTTCTCGGTGATCTTGATCGACAGGTGCGAGGCAACCGTATCGGCGAGCTTCGAGTAGTCGTCGATCTGGCTGGCGGCGCCGACCACTTCCGGCGATATCTTCTTGTTGAGCTTCACATAGCTCTCGAACTCGGACACGACGGAGCGGGACAACGCTTCCAGTTCGACCGGATCGTCGTGCGGCTCTTCGAGCACGTGACCGAGGGCTTCGTAAAAATCCTCGCGGCTTGTATAGGTATCAATCTCGGCGCGGGCGCGGCCCTCGACCAGCACCTTCACGGTGCCGTCAGGCAGCTTCAACAGCTGCAGAACGTTTGCAACCGTGCCGACATTATGAATAGCTGAAGGATCCGGATCGTCATCGCTGGCGTTGATCTGGGTGACCAGCATGATCTGCTTGTCGGAGCCCATGACCTCTTCCAGCGCACGGATCGACTTTTCCCGTCCGACGAACAGCGGCACGATCATATGGGGGAAGACCACGATGTCGCGCAGAGGCAAAACTGGATAGGCGGTGCTGCTCGCTACAGACGTTTTCTTCGTCATTCTTATTTCCTTTCCATCGTCCCGTTTCCGGGCTCTCTGGCACGGCCGCATGCGACCGGCCTGTGCTCTCACTTGGGTTACAAGTGGAGGCTCGGACTACGCTTTTCAAGCCACGCTAACGTCTGCATTCCACGGTTGTGATCAGGTCATGGAACGCCACAAGGAAGCGCATAACCGGGCCGGCACCTACTGCTTCCGGACCAGTTCATACAAGGCCGGGAACCGCTGCGGAATCATTCCATCATTGCCAACGACGGCACTTTACGCAACGTCAGCAAGCGCGTTTTTCAACCCTATCAGTAACTATTAACAGGAGCGTCGACCGTTTTTCAAATAGAAAGAGGCCTGCCGACGGCAAGCCCCTAAATCTACCCGAAGGAAACAGCAGTCATCAGGCCGAGGCGTTTGCCTTTTCGTCCTGCCGATCCGCATAGATGTACAGCGGACGGGCGGAGCCGCGGGCGACTTCCTCGGAAATGACGACCTCCCGGACGCCTTCCAGCGCCGGCAGTTCGAACATCGTATCGAGCAGGATCTTCTCCATGATCGAGCGAAGGCCGCGGGCACCCGTCTTGCGGATGATTGCCTTGCGGGCAATCTCGCGCAGAGCGTCCTCGTGGAAGGTCAGTTCCACATCCTCCATCTCGAACAGGCGCTGATACTGCTTGATGAGCGCGTTCTTCGGTTCCGACAGGATCTGGATCAGCGCATCCTCATCGAGGTCTTCGAGCGTTGCCAGAACCGGCAGACGGCCGATGAATTCCGGGATAAGGCCGAACTTCACCAGATCTTCCGGCTCGAGTTCGCGCAGCACTTCACCGACGCGGCGGTCGTCCGGCGCCTTGACGGTCGCGCCGAAACCGATCGAGGTCTTCTCGCCGCGGGCGGAGATGATCTTGTCGAGGCCTGCGAAGGCGCCGCCGCAGATGAACAGGATGTTCGTCGTGTCAACCTGCAGGAACTCCTGCTGCGGATGCTTGCGGCCGCCTTGCGGCGGGACGGAGGCAACCGTGCCTTCCATGATCTTCAGAAGCGCCTGCTGGACGCCCTCGCCCGACACGTCGCGGGTGATCGACGGATTGTCTGACTTGCGGGAAATCTTGTCGACTTCGTCGATGTAGACGATGCCGCGCTGGGCGCGCTCGACGTTGTAATCCGCGGCCTGCAGCAGCTTCAGGATGATGTTTTCGACGTCTTCGCCGACATAGCCGGCTTCGGTCAGCGTCGTGGCATCGGCCATGGTGAACGGAACGTCGATGATGCGGGCGAGCGTCTGGGCAAGATAGGTCTTGCCGCAGCCGGTCGGGCCGACCAGCATGATGTTCGACTTCGCCAGTTCGACTTCGCCGTTCTTGGAGGCGTGTGCGAGGCGCTTGTAGTGGTTGTGGACGGCGACCGACAGGATCTTCTTCGCCTGGCGCTGGCCGATCACGTATTCATCGAGAACCTTGATGATGTCCTGGGGCGTGGGAACGCCATCGCGGGACTTGACCATCGAGGATTTGTTTTCCTCACGGATGATATCCATGCACAGTTCGACGCATTCATCGCAGATGAAGACGGTCGGTCCGGCGATTAGCTTCCGGACTTCGTGCTGGCTCTTTCCGCAGAACGAACAATACAGGGTATTCTTGGAGTCGCCGCCGTTGCTGCCGCTGACCTTGCTCATATCACTTTCCTTCCAGCACGCCGCATTTCAAGGTGAAATCGCGGTCCACTCAATGGCCCGCCGGCCTGCTCCCACCGGAGCATCAGCCGGCCAAGGCTTAAGGGGGTAAGAACCGGTACCAAACCAAGCCGGTTCCGGCGGCAACGAACTCCCCTTCGAATGCCGAATGCTATGTCATGAAACTTCAACATAGCATTAATCGCCACTATTAGCGTCTTCGCTACCAGATGAAACCCTTAGTTCGATCACAATTGGGATAGAACTGTGGCAGCAAAAACACCATCCCTATTAATTACTATCCGTCTCACCTTCAATTTCGATGCGCGACGTCAAGACCTTGTCGATCACGCCCCAGCTTTGAGCTTCGTCGGCATCCATGAAGTGGTCGCGGTCGAGGGTCTTTTCAACTTCCTCGTAGGTGCGGCCCGTGTGCTTCACGTAAACCTCGTTCAGGCGACGCTTCATCTTCAGGATGTCGCGCGCATGGCGTTCGATATCGGACGCCTGGCCCTGGAAGCCGCCGGACGGCTGGTGAACCATGATGCGGGAATTCGGGGTCGCAAAGCGCATGTCCTTGTGGCCTGCGGCAAGAAGCAGGGAGCCCATCGAAGCCGCCTGACCGATGCAGAGCGTCGAAACGGCAGGCTTGATGAACTGCATCGTATCGTAGATCGCCATGCCGGCAGTGACGACGCCACCCGGCGAATTGATGTAAAGCGCGATTTCCTTCTTGGGGTTTTCTGCCTCGAGAAAGAGCAGCTGGGCGCAAACGAGCGTCGCCATATGGTCCTCGACCGCGCCCGTCAGGAAGATGATGCGTTCCTTCAGCAAGCGGGAATAGATGTCGTAGGAGCGTTCACCGCGATTGGTCTGTTCCACGACCATCGGCACGAGGGCCATAGCGGTATCGACTGGGTTTCTCATGTGCGTCCTTTGTCAACGTCTTGCCGGCAGGCGCCGGGAATCAAAGAAAATTGCCTCATCCCTACATAGAGTGTCCCTGCCCTCTTCTTCAAGACGCGCATAAGGATAACGTTAAGAAGCGGACCGGAGACAGGAAGAACGTATAGGGGGCTATCTCCTAACCGCCGCTTCACCGCGAGAGCCCCGCAAGAGCCAACACAGTTTTTGTCCGCGAGATGATTAACGAACCCCCAACGCGCTTCGGGCGCTTACCTTTTGGAAAGCCTAATGGCGAATATAGGGCAAACGATGCCCGCAATTAATCAACTGGCGACCTCCGGATGCGACAATGCCCCGCATTTAAGAGGTTTGCCGTGTTTAATGTCGCTACAGGATTATCGATCTGGTGTTCGGAAGCCATGACGCTGGCTTTGCTGCTGTTCATGGCATGGCGTCAAAACACCAGTAACAAAGCCTATCTTTATTGGGGCCTCGGCTTTCTGCTGAGCGGCAGCGGTTTTGCCTTGGTTGCGCTGCGCGGCGAAATTCCCGATATCCTATCGATCGACGCGGGCAATGCGATCGCACTACTTGGCCAGAGCGCCTGGATTGCGGGCTTCATGGCGCTCGACCGCAGGAAGATCGAATGGTGGGCGCTGCTGCCGCCCGCAATCTGGCTTGCCGGCGTGTATCTGCCATGGGTCTACGATGACTACGGCAATCGCGTCATTCTCTACAATCTTGCGTCGGCAACCGGCGCCACCGGCCTTGCCTTGGCCGTCTGCTTTCCCGGCGCGCGCGTCGAACGCACGCGTCACAAACTTGCGGCTGTTTTCATCATCCAGGCATGCCTCTGCTTCGCCGGGGCTGTGACGATCGCGGTGAGCGGAGCAAGCGACATGCAGGCGATCAACTATGGCGGCGCGGTTGCCATGGCGAGCGCCTTCCTGCTGACCATGGCCTTTGCCTTGACCTGCCGCCTGATCATGGACCGTTCAGAAAGGCATTTGCGCACTTTGAGCCTCACCGATTCACTGACCGGCGTCTGGAACCGCCGCGGGCTCTTCGCTCACTTCGACGCACTGCAGCAGAGGGCCCTTGCCGCGGAGCGCCAGATTGCCGTGCTGCTCTTCGACCTCGATCACTTCAAACGCATCAACGACCGCTTCGGTCATCAGGCAGGCGATGCCGTCCTTTCCGCTTTCGCCAGAACAGCGCGCCAGTTCGTGCCGAACAAGGTCTTCGGCCGCATGGGCGGCGAAGAATTCGCGGCCTTCGCAATGGTTTCGGACCAAACGGAAGCCGAGGCGCTTGCCGAGTCCATCCGTGCCGAATTCTGCCGTTTGCCGATTACGACCCCCGAGGCGATCGTGCCAGCCACCGTCAGCATCGGCATTGCCATCAGTTCCGCCGCCGACGCCAACATGGACAGGCTGATCTCCGCCGCCGATCGCGCGCTTTATGCGGCGAAGGCTGCCGGCCGCAATTGCAGCGTCGTTTTCGGCGCCGAGGAAGCTGCCGCCCCTCCTTCGGCTGAAACGGACAAGAATGCCGGCGAATTGGTGCCGACGGTGGATGACCAGGTAGACGCGCTTCGGCGGATAGGTGCGTTCGCCCGGGCCAGCTGATTTCTGGTTTTCTGATCCATCTTTCCGGGGCCAGGCAAATCCGCTAAGCCTCGCAGGATGATGATAGCGCCGTTCCTCTCGATCGATCCCGTCACGCGCCGCGTCTCGCTCGACAGCAGCGATCCGGCTTTCTATGGCAATCCGAACGCGGTCTATGCGGCACTTCACAGCCATTGCCCGACCTTCTACTGGGAACAGCAAAAGCAGTGGTTCTTCACCGGCTACGACCATGTGAACGGATTGCTGCGCGACCGCCGCTTCGGTCGCCAGATCCTGCATATTGCGACACGCGACGAACTCGGCCTTCCCGAGTCTGAGCAGCATCTCTCCAACTTCGATCTCGCGGAGCGCTACTCGCTGCTCGAACTTGAGCCGCCGGAGCACACGCGGCTTCGCACACTCGTGAACCGCGCCTTCGTCTCGCGCCATGTCGAGAAAATGAAGCCGGAGCTTGCGGAGCTCGCAAACAAGCTCATCGACGGCTTCAAGGACAAGGGCGAGGTCGAGCTGCTTTCCGCCTTCGCCGACATCATCCCGGTTACGATGATCGCCCGCATGATCGGCATCCCGGAAGAGACGGGGCCGCAGCTTCTCGCCTGGTCACACGCCTATATCCGCATGTACCTGTTCGGCCGCACGCGCGAGGATGAGGATGGCGCCGAGCGGGCGGCCAAGGAATTTTCCGATTATGTGAAAACGGTGATCGCCGAACGCCGTGCCGAACCGCGCGATGATCTGCTGACGCACATGATCCACACGGAGCACAAGGGCCAGTACCTGACAGAGGACGAGCTCGTCTCGACCACGATCGTGCTGCTCAATGCCGGGCATGAGGCGACCGTTCACCAAATCGGCAACTCGGTCCGCGTCATCCTGGACAGCGGCTATGATCCTGCCGAACTGTTCAAGGATGAAGCGACGACGGAGCGTACCGTCGAGGAAACACTTCGCATCTGCGCGCCGGTTCATATCTTTCAGCGCTGGGCTTTGGAGCCAGCCGAAATCGACGGCATTTCATTCAAGCGCGGCGACAAGGTGAGCATGATCCTCGCTGCCGCCAATCTTGACCCGTCGAAATTCAGTGATCCGCTGGCCTTCAAGCCGGATCGGAACGAGGCAGCGAACCTTTCATTCGGCGCCGGCATCCATTTCTGTATCGGCGCACCGCTGGCAAGGCTCGAACTCAATGTCGTGCTGCCGATCCTTTTCGAGCGGCTGCCGGGCCTCAGGATGGCTAAGCCACCGACGGTGAAGGACGTCTACCACTTCCATGGACTCGACCGGCTTGACCTTGCCTGGTGACGTCTATCGCGGGCTAGTCCGCGACCGCTGCGATTTCACTGGAGTTGGAGATTTCGCGCAAAAGCTTGCGGTAGATCGCCGCCGAATATTGCTCCGGCGCCGCGACCGCCTCTGCAAAAGCGCCCGGCCCACCGATCACCTCACGCCTGAAATAGGCAATCAGGTCCTCCGGTGCGATGGCCTCCTCCTCTCCGCCCTGCATTGCGTCATACACAATGGGCAACGCATTTATGGTGATGCCGTTCGCGAGCACGCCGGCGCGCACGGGTTCGACTTCGAGTCCCTTGTTATTCACCCCATCGCCGGAGATGTTGATGAGCGAGCGTGTCGCGTCGTAACCGCTGAAGCGGATCAGATAATCGGCGTAGGAGAGTATGCCGCTGATGGAGGTGCCCTGGCGTATCTTCGCCGGCGAGTTCGCTTCAAGCTTCAGCGAGAATAGCCAGGCGTCCGCCTCATTGGCGATGATCGTCCAAGGCACGACGACCCTCCTTTGCCCGTCTCCGCCCCACTCGACATAGGTGACCGCGATCCGGCCATTCCTGCCTCCTGTGATCGCCTCGATGATTTCCGGGCGGCGGAAGGCATTGGCGAAGCCCTGCTGCTGCAGCGCTTTTTCCTGCGCATCCATCGATGTCGATACGTCGGCAGCGATCACCAATTGCAGATCCACGAGGTCGCCTGCCCGGGCGGGAAAACAACTCGCATTGGCAATCAGAAGACCGGCAAGCCACTTCGTAGCTATCCGGCGGCGTCCCCTGCATGCTCGCTTTCGAACCGGCATGTGCCCCTCCCGAAATGCGTTTGTGAAATGCATGAAAAACGCGCACGAAAGACGTCCGGCGCGACGATCGCGCCGGCGACGGCTGTCTAAATGTTAGAAAAGCGACCCACCTTAAATTAGCTAAATATAATATAATCGGCAAGAACCATTTTCCTGCCCTCAACGCCGTACTACTCCAGAATTAGCTCGCCTGGATGGTAGAGACGCAAGAATCCTCCAGAGAAATCTTGCGTTAACTACCCTTCGACAGCCTTTCCTCAACCGTAGCGGCCGGTGATGTAGTCTTCGGTGCGCTTGTTCTTTGGGGCCTGGAATATCTGCGACGTAGGACCGTACTCCACGAGCTCACCGAGATACATGAAGGCAGTGTTATCGGAGATGCGGCTCGCCTGTTGCATGTTGTGGGTGACGATGACGATGGTGAAATCGGTCTTCAGCTGCGCAACCAGTTCCTCGACCTTCGCCGTCGAGATCGGGTCGAGTGCCGAGGTGGGTTCGTCGAGGAGCAGGACTTCCGGCCGAAGGGCAACGGCACGGGCGATGCAGAGACGCTGCTGCTGGCCCCCGGAAAGGCCAAGGCCGCTTCCCTTCAGCTTGTCCTTCACTTCTTCCCACAGGGCAGCCTGCCGCAGCGCCTGTTCGACGCGCACGTCCATCTCCGCCTTGGAGATGCGCTCGTGGTGACGGATGCCGTAGGCGATGTTGTCATAGATCGACATCGGGAACGGCACGGGCTTCTGGAACACCATGCCGACGCGGGCGCGCAGCTCATTCATCGAGAAGCCCGG
This sequence comes from Rhizobium sp. SVR5-2C, assembly GCF_056755115.1. NCBI lineage: Bacteria > Pseudomonadati > Pseudomonadota > Alphaproteobacteria > Hyphomicrobiales > Rhizobiaceae > Rhizobium > Rhizobium sp. SVR5-2C. Next base: position 7,931 of record NZ_JBNDHT010000006.1, read on the forward strand.
TTCGAGGATGTTGTGTCCGTCGAGCTTGACCGAACCGGTGGCGCGCATCTTCGGATAGAGCATGTAGATGCGGTTCAGGATACGCAGCAGCGTGGACTTGCCGCAGCCGGACGGACCGATCAGAGCCGAGACCTGCCGCTCCGGAAAGTTGAGGCTCACATCGCGGATCGCATGCGTATCGCCGTAGAAGAAGTTGACGCTTTCCAGCGCGAGCTTGTCGGTTGCCAGCGGATTTGTTGCCCGGCGGGCGTCGAAGGATTGGGATGACTGCATCTTCATTTGCCACCTTTGCGATTCAGAACGGTGCGTGAGACCACGCTCAGAACAAGGACGACCGCCGTCATGACAAAGGCACCGGCCCAGGCGAGCGCATGCCATTCGTCATAAGGGCTCATGGCGTATTGGAAGATGACGACAGGAATGTTCGCCATCGGCTCGGACATGTCCGTGCTCCAGTACTGATTGTTCAGCGCGGTGAAAAGGAGCGGCGCCGTTTCGCCGGAAATGCGAGCAACGGCGAGCAGCACACCGGTCAGGATGCCTGCGGCGGCAGCGCGATAGAGCACGTTGACCGTCACCTTCCAGCGCGGGATGCCGAGCGAAAGCGCTGCCTCGCGCATGACGTCCGGCACCAGCCGCAGCATCTCGTCCGTGGTGCGGACGACGACGGGCAGGAAGATGAAAGCGAGCGCGATGCCGCCGGCATAGCCCGAAAAATGCCCCGTCTGACGCACGACGACCTCATAAACGAAGAGACCGATGATGATCGACGGTGCGGAAAGCAGGATATCGTTCACGAAGCGGATGAGGTCGCCGATCTTCTTGCCGCGGCTGTATTCCGCGAGATAGGTGCCGGCCAGAATACCGATCGGCGTGCCAATGACGACAGCGAGCAGGACGATCATCAAGCTGCCCATGAAGGCATTGGCGAGGCCGCCGTCTTCGCCCGGCGGCGGCGTCATTTCAGTGATGAGCTTCGGGCTCAGCGCCTCCAAGCCATTGAGGAGCGTCGTCCACAAGATCCAGACGAGAAATACGAGGCCGATGAGCGTCGCAAGTGTCGCAAGCGTCAACGCGATTGCGCTCTTTGCTTGCCGGTAGCGATAAAGCGAGCTGGAAACGGCCATGCTCATTCCCCCTTCTGTTTCGCAATGCGCAGCAGCATCAGCTTTGCCATGGCAAGGACAATGAAGGTGACGACGAAAAGGATGAAACCGAGCGCGATCAGCGACGACAGGTAGATGTCGGTATCGGCTTCCGTGAATTCGTTGGCGATCGCGGCGGCGATCGAGTTGCCGGGCTCCATCAGCGAGATAGCGATATTGTGCGTGTTGCCGAGCACGAAGGTGACGGCCATGGTCTCGCCGAGTGCCCGGCCGAGGCCGAGAAAAATACCGCCAACGACGGCTGTGCGCGTATGCGGAATGACGATATCGCGCACGACCTCCCACCGGGTCGAGCCCAGGGCATAAGCCGATTCCTTGAGTTGCGCCGGGACGACGAGGAAGACGTCGCGCATGACCGAAGAAATGTAGGGGATGATCATGATCGCCAGCACAATGCCGGAGGTCAGCATGCCGATGCCCATCGGCGCTCCGGAAAAGAGCAGGCCAATGACCGGCAACGGGCCGAGCCAGTCGATCAATGCCGGCTGGATGTAATCCGACATGAAAGGCGCGAAGGTGAAGAGCCCCCACATGCCGTAGATGATGCTGGGGATGCCGGCCAGCAGCTCGATTGCGCCGCCGATCGGGCCTCGCAACCAGCGCGGTGCGACTTCCGTGACGAAGACGGCAATGCCGAGACTGATCGGAACGCCGATGATCATCGCGAGCGCCGAAGTGACCAGGGTGCCGTAAATCGGCACGAGACCGGCGAAGTGCTGCGCGACAGGATCCCATTCCGTGCCGGTGATGAAACCGAAACCGAAGGTGCGGAAGGCAGGAAGCCCGCCCCATGCCATGGAGATCGCGGCTGCCAGCAGGGCCGCGAGAACGAACAGGCCGCAGCCCATCACGATCCATGAGAAAATGCGGTCGCCGGTCCGGCCGTCACGCCGCTTCGCGCCCACGTTTGCCGCGGGCAGCGATGCCAATGCTTCGCTCATATTAACACTCGACTTGCTTTTGAGGGGGCTTCAAAGGCAATGGGGCGAGAGCCACGCTCCCGCCCCGATAATGGTCGGCTCAGCCCTTGAAGGAGGCAGTCCAGTAGTCTTCGATTTGCTTGACCAGGGTCGCCGGCAGCGGCACGTAGTCGAGCGAAGAAGCTTCCTTCTGGCCGTTTTCAAGCGCCCACTTGAAGAAGGCGAAGGCAGCCTTGGAGCGAGCGGCGTCCTTCGGCTCCTTGTACATGATCGCCCAGGTGGTTGCCGTTACCGGCCAGGCCTTTTCGCCTGGAGCGTTGGTCATGATCAGGTAGAAGTCCTGAGCCTTGGCCCATTCGGCGCTGGCAGCAGCAGCCGAGAAGCTTTCAGCATTCGGCTTCGGGTACTGGCCGGCGGCGTTCTGAAGCAGAGCGTAGGGCAGCTTGTTCTGCAGGGCGTAGGCGTATTCGACGTAGCCGATCGAGTCCTTGACGCGGGTCACGTAAGCAGCGACGCCTTCGTTGCCCTTGCCGCCGATGCCGACCGGCCAGTTGACGGCGGTGCCTTCACCGACCTTGGACTTCCAATCCGGGTTGACCTTGGAGAGGAAGTTCGTCCAGTTGAACGAGGTGCCCGAGCCGTCCGAACGGTGGACGACGGCGATCTGCGAATCGGGCAGCTTCAGGCCGGGGTTGAGGTCGGCGATGGCCTTGTCGTTCCACTTGGTGACGTTGCCGAGATAGATGTCGGCGAGAACCTTGCCCGTCAGCTTCAGCTGGCCGGTCTTGATGCCCTTGACGTTGATGACCGGAACGATGCCGCCAACGACGAGCGGGAACTGGCCGAAGCCACCGGCCGTCAGGTCTTCAGGCTTCAGCGGCGCGTCGGAGGCGCCGAAATCGACGGTCGCAGCCTTGATCTGGGCGATACCGCCACCCGAACCGATCGACTGATAGTTCAGCTTGTCGCCGGTCTGCTTGTTGTAGTCAGCCGACCACTTGGACAGGACCGGATAAACGAAAGTAGAGCCGGCGCCGGTGATGTCGGCGGCGGAAGCGGAGACTGCGAAAACGGCAGCCAGGCCCGCACCGAGGCAGGCAGAAAGAAGTTTCTTGGTGAGCATTTAATCTCTTCCTGAATAGCACAAAACAACGGCGAGAGCGCTCCATGGAGGGGCTATCCACTTGTCTGGAGCGCCGAAATTCCCGCCATAATAGGCGGGCTAGGCGCTCTACATTACAGTTTGATGACGGTTCGATGACAGCGGCACGACGGTTCGGCGAGCCGACCTACCCTTAGGTCGAGAAATCAAAGGCTTAGCGACAAACGATTGGAAACATTACAAAACTTTAATGTGGGACTGCCTTGGTTTTGCCATACCGAAAGGGGGCGAAGGTGCCGGGAAGAGACCGCGGCGCTCAGGCGTCAGGACCGCTCCGCGCGGCAGCCAGCTCCAGCCAGGTGCGCGCAGCGTCGGACATGTAGGAGCCGCGCCGCCATATCCAGGCCATGTGCCAGGCCATCGCCGGCGCGGTGACGGCGACGTGGCGCACGCGGCCGTGCACCCGCTTCTCGGCGATGAAGCGCGGCAGGAAACCAATACCGAGGCCGGAGGCCACCAGCTCGACGATGAAGGTAATCTGGCTGGAGCGGGCAGCGATCGCCGGCGGGGAGCCCGCCATGCGGCAGGCATCCAGAATCATCGGGTTCAGCGCAAAGCCAGTGTCGAACAGGATGAAGGGCATGTCCTTCAGCGCCGCCAGTTCGATTTCGCCGGCGTCAGCCAGCGGGTGGTCGACGGGAAGGAGCACGTCCATCGGATCGTTGCGGACATCCTGCCATTCGAACTCGTCGGGCACCGGGAGAAGCGATACTCCGAGATCGACCTCGCCGCTGCGCACGAGTTCCTCCAGCCGCTTGCTTCCGTGCTCGGCGAGCTGGATCTCGATGCCCGGATAGCGTTTCCTGTAGACCGCAAAGAGAGGCGCGAACAGCGCGTCGCTGCCAATCGGCGGAAGTCCGAGCCGCAGCCTCCCCCGTCTCAGGCCACGCAGCTCCGCCAATTCGGAAACCAGGTCGCTCTGCTCCGCAAGCATTTGGAGTGCGCGCCGGTAGACGATGTCGCCTGCCGCCGTCAGGCTGGAGCGATGGCCGATCCTGTCGAGCAGAAGAACGCCGAGCTCGTCCTCCAGCTGCTTCACCGCCTTGCTGACGGCCGATTGAGTCAGGAAGACCGTCCTTGCCGCCTGGGAGAAGCCTCCCTGGCGCACCACCTCGACAAATATCCTCAGCGTCCGCAATTCCACGTCCATTCCAATATGGACTTATTTGTATTCAATCAATTCATTTTTCTCATGGATCGGCCGGCTTTATATGCATGGTGCAGTTTTTAGAGAACGCAGCCATGTCCCTTGTTCGAACCGCCTCCATTACCCGTCTACGGGAGGGCCGCCTCCTCCAGATCGGCCTGATCATGACCTTCTGGTTAACCGGGGAAGCATTCGCCCACATCTCGGGCATACCGGTTCCCGGCAGCGTCATCGGACTGTTTCTTGTGCTTGCGCTGCTTGCCGCCGGATGGATCAAACCCGCCGCCATGCGCCGGGGCGCGCAGTGGTTCATGGCGGAAATGCTGCTGTTCTTCATTCCGGCCGTGCTTGCCGTGCTCGACCATCGCGAGTTCCTCGGACTCCTCGGCCTGAAGGTCCTTGCCGTCATCGTAACGGGAACGCTCGTCGTCATGGGTACGACGGCGCTTGCCGTGGAGCTTGTCCTGCAGCTGACGGCGGCCCGCGGAGGCCCCGATGATCTCTGAGGCCGCCCCTTCGCTGCTGCTCGCCGCCTTCTGGTCCGCGATCACCATTGCGCTCTACTTTTTCGCCAAGGCGGCTTATCGGCGCTGGCCGCGTCTGTGGCTGTCGCCACTTGTCTTCGCACCCGCCCTCCTCATCATCCTTGCCGTCGTGATGCGCGAAACCTATGCCGACTACATCCGCTCCACCCACTGGCTGGTGATGCTGCTCGGCCCTGCGACCGTTGCCTTCGCCGTCCCGATCTACGAACAGCGGGCGACGATCCGGCGTTACTGGCCGGCGCTCGCGCTCGGTGTCACCGTCGGCAGCGGCGTCGCGGTGGGCTCCGCCTGGGCGCTTGCGAGCCTCCTCAGCCTCGAGGGCAACCTGCGGCTCAGCCTACTGGCGCGCTCGGTCAGCACGCCCTTCGCCATGACGGTTTCGGCCGACATCGGCGGTGTGCCGGACCTGACCGCCGTCTTCGTCATCATCACCGGCGTCCTCGGCGCAGCCCTCGGCGAGACCCTGCTGCGTGTCCTGCCGCTGAGATCGGCGCTCTCGCGCGGCGCACTGCTCGGCATGGGAGCGCACGGCGCAGGCGTTGCCAAGGCGCAGCAGATCGGCGCCGAGGAAGGCACGATCGCCGGTCTCGTCATGGTGCTGGTCGGACTGGTGAACGTTCTCGCGGCACCGCTGCTCAGCTTGCTGCTTCGTTAGTCAGATGCGGATCACATAATCCTTGCGAGTCGTTTCAACGACTTCCCAGGTTCCCTTGAAGCCCGGTCTCAGGATCATCCGGTCGCCCGCCTTGAGATGGACGGGCTCGCCGCCATCCTCGGTAACGATGGAGTGGCCGGAGAGAATGCAGAAATATTCCCACTCGTCGTAGGCGATGCGCCATTTGCCGGGCGTCGCTTCCCAGATGCCGGCATAGAGGCCGCCTTCGGCCTCCTCCAGGTTCCAGGTGCGGAATTGCGGATCGCCGGCAATGATGCGGTCGGCAGCGGGCGCTCCCACTTCGGGTTCGACAGCCTCGATATCAAAGACAATCTTGTGCGGCATGAGTTCTCCTACCGGGCGGACGTCAGAAGCTTCATGCCGAAGCCCATGAAGATGACACCGGCCATGGCATCGATACCGCGGCGGCCCCGCGCATAGGCTCCGGCGACCGCGGGGTTGCGCAGGATCGTGAACACGAAGGCGTACCACAGCGAGGAGACGAGAACCATGGTCGCGACCGACAGGGCACCGTGCAGCCAGGAGTGCTCGGCAGGCAGCGTTGCCGCAAAGAGACTGGCGACGAAGAAGGCCGATTTCGGGTTCGCAAGATTGGTGACGAAGCCGGAATAGAAGGCCTGCTTCGTGCCGATTGCCGGACGCGTGGCTGGCTCACCGGAGGAACCTGCATTCGTATACGTCTTCCAGAGGAGCTTTGCGCCGAGCCAAAGCAGATAGGCGCCACCGGCAATCTTCAGGAAGAGATAGGCAAAGGGCGCGGCCGCGAACAATGCGCTGATGCCGAGCCAGCCGGCCAGTCCCCAGCAGAAGGTGCCGAGGATGACGCCCGCAATAACGGCTACCGCCGCACTCCGAGACCCCTCCAGCGCCGTTCTGACGACGATGAAGAAATTCGGACCCGGCGTCATGGCGGCAACGGCCCAGATGGCTGCAACGGAAAACAGGAACATAAGAAAGGCGGCCTTTCCAGGAAATCGACTACGGCTCGGAGCTTAGAGGCTTCCGACGCCCCGGCCAAGAGCGACTACTCGAGGTCGGCAATGATACCCCGCACGTTCCTCCATGCCGATCGGTTGAGGACGACCTGCCCCAACAACCTACGGAAATTCTCGCTCCTCCAGTCTTCGTAACAGTACCGACGCCATCGAGAGATGATCTAAGCATCGGTCGATGGGGTCTACGTTGATGTCATGGCCACGTGGGTTCCTGATCGCTGACATCGATCCCGCGAAAATGAAACGGTAGCCATTTTGCTCGTCTACTTCGCTTTGGTTTACCATATCCGTGAGCCTAATCTTGGCTTTCTTTTCCGAGAAAGCATTCATCATGAGGCTGTGGCCGCTGTCTTCGATTTTAGACAACGATTTGACCGTTAGGTCGAGATATTTGAAGGCTTCAAATGTGGCTTGAGAGTAATGACCATCATCGAAAAGCTTCAATGCGACCCGGCCGATGTCAGGGTGTATGTTTCTTTCGTCGAAGGGATGGATCGACCGTATTTCGATCGCTGACCGTTTGCCGACATGTCTCGAACTTCTGGCAATCTTTTCGAAGTTCGCAAATGCGTTAATCATTGATAAGGTTAGCCTTTATACTCCGAAAAATATTGTCGTAGGTTTCCTGAGACCCCTCTGCGGGTAGATTTATTTCAATTCGCACGGTAAGGGCCATGTCACGCTTATGACTGCTCTTTGTCGCAGGAAGCTCGATCGGTTGAGAAACGGCGTCTTCCTTTTTCACCTTCGTGGGCTTGGTGGTTTTGGCTTTGGTCCCGTTTGTTGCTGCCGAGCGGGGCTTCGCCTCAGCAGCTTGTTCCATACCGGCAAGTGTTTTGAAGACTTGAAAAACACCGGCTTGCCGCCCACCGATGACATCACTCGTTTTGTCAGCGGTTTTGAAGTAGCCTGTCAGTTCCCCCTTGGACATCGTCCACGCGTCTTCGCCACGCAGGTCGAACAAGTCTGAATATGCGGATCGTACGAGTTCTTGAAATTCCCTCTCGAACTCACCGTCAGGTAAAACCATTACCTTATGACCACGCTCGGTGCGCTTTCCTTCTTCGTCAATCACTCCAATGAATTGGAGTGCGTTTATGACGTAGCTTTCGTTGTTGGACGCAAGCTGAAACTTCTTCACTGTGTCTGAGGATACGGTTGCCGGAAAATTCTTGCGCAGGAAACTGATCATCTGCGCGATATTACCCGGACCAGAAATGTAGGGATGCGAAGCCATGGCACACTCCAAGAATCATTGAAGCTTCAGTCAGGCCCCTAGACTGTAGATCGTCAATCGATCTAAACCGCCTTATTGGGTTGTCCTCTAGTTATGCGAGCATGAATACGCAATGGCAGGCTCGAGTTCGTTCCTGCCATTGCTGCGTCGTTACGACAGCTCATCTTATTGAGCGTCTCTCACGAAGGTGTTTGGCGACGATCCAGGTCGTGGCTTAAACAAGAGCCCGCTGATCGTGAAGGCCTTTCCTCAGATCCTCGAGAGCGACTGTTCGAGATCGGCGATGATATCCTGCACGTCTTCTATGCCGATCGAGAGGCGGACGACATCCGGGCCGGCGCCGGCGGCTGTCTTCTGCTCGTCCGTCAGCTGACGGTGCGTGGTGGAAGCCGGGTGGATGACCAGCGAGCGCGTGTCGCCGATATTGGCGAGATGGGAGAAGAGTTCCAGCCCCTCCACCAACGCCTTGCCAGCCTCGTAGCCGCCCTTGACGCCGAAGGTGAAGACGGAACCGGCGCCCTTGGGGGAATAACGCTGCTGCAGGCTACGGTTCGGGTCGTCGTCAAGACCGGCGTAGTTGACCCAGGCGACCTTGCTGTGCGCCTTCAGCCATTTGGCGACCGCCAGCGCATTGTCGCAGTGGCGCTGCATCCTGAGCGGCAGCGTCTCGATGCCGGTGAGGATCAGGAAGGCATTGAAGGGCGAGATTGCCGGGCCGAGATCTCGCAAGCCAAGGACACGGGCTGCAATTGCGAAGGCGAAATTGCCGAAGGTCGCATGCAGCACCATGCCGTTATATTCCGGGCGCGGGCTTGAGAGCATCGGATAGTTGCCGGATTTCGACCAATCGAAGGTGCCACCGTCGATGATGATGCCGCCCATGGAATTGCCGTGGCCGCCGAGGAATTTCGTCAGTGAATGCACGACGATATCGGCCCCATGTTCGATCGGACGGATGAGATAAGGCGTCGCCATGGTATTGTCGACGATCAGCGGCAGGCCGTGCCTGTGCGCCACCTCGGCGATGGCTGCAATATCGACGAAGGTGCCGCCGGGATTTGCAAGGCTCTCGACGAAGATTGCCCGCGTCTTTTCATCGATCTGGTTTTCGAAGCTTGACGGGTCAGCCGCGTCTGCCCAACGCACCTGCCAGCCGAAATTCTCGAAGGCATTGCCGAACTGATTGATCGAGCCGCCGTAAAGCCGCGTCGCCGCGACGAAATTTTCCCCTGGGCGCATGATCGTGTGAAAAACGATGACCTGTGCTGCATGGCCCGAGGCCACTGCCAGTGCCGCCGTGCCGCCCTCAAGTGCCGCCACACGCTCCTCGAGCACGGCCTGCGTCGGGTTCATGATGCGCGTATAGATGTTGCCGAAGGCCTGCAGCCCGAAGAGCGAGGCCGCGTGATCGGAATCATCGAAGACAAAAGCCGTCGTCTGGTAGATCGGCGTCGCCCGCGAGCGTGTTGCCGGGTCCGGCTGCGCGCCTGCGTGAATTGCCAGCGTGTTGAACCCCGGACCGTTCTTCGCCATCTCGTTCTCCCTCTGCTATCGATGGCGGGAGCATAGCCTAGGAACCGCAAATGTTAACCGCTTTGCGTTTCAACCATCGGACATCAAGAGAAAAATCCGTGCACTCACGCCGCCAGGCGGGGTATTTCGATTGCGGGACAACGGTCCATCACAACTTTGATGCCGGCTGCTTCCGCCTTCGCCGCGGCTACGTCGTCGCGCACGCCAAGCTGCGACCAGATCACCTTCGGCAGCGTGCGCAGAGCCAGCGACTCATCCACCACGCCCTGGAGATGTTCCGAGGCGCGAAACACATCGACCATATCGACCGGGACCAGAATATCGGCGAGCCGGGCATAGACGAGCTGGCCGTGTATCAGCTTGCCGGCCTGCCCGGGATTGACGGGGATGACGTTGTAGCCACGCGAGAGAAGATAGCCCATCACGCCGTTGCTCGGCCGCGCCGGATTGGGGGATGCCCCGGTGAGTGCAATCGTCTTTACCGATTTCAGGATTCCGGCGATGTAGTCGTCTGGATAACGGTCATGATTCATCGGCTTTTTCTTCCATCCATTCTTCGCGGTAAATTGAAACCGGCAGTTCTTTTTAGGCGTATATATAATATCCGGCTTTCCAAGGAGGAATATCCCATGAAAAAACTCGCTCTCGCTATGGCGCTGGTCCTTGTCGCCTCGCCCGCGCTGGCGATTTCCCGCTACAATCCTTTGTCGATGAGTTGCCAGAGCGCGCGGGCCGCCATTCACAACGAGGGCGCTGTTATCTTCCGCTGGACCTCGCCAAGGGGTTTGCCGATCTATGATCGCTATATCCGCAACAGCCGCTACTGCGACGCTCACGAATATGCTGAGTGGAGGAACATCCCAACGGGAAACGACCCCACGTGCCCGGTCCTCTACTGCGAGGATATAGACAACCGAAAAGGGCTGTTCTTTATCCCTGACAACTATTTGTAGTGGCGAATACGGATTGCGAAACCGGTTTCTCAAGGGCTGCAGCCTGTGGCTTGCGGCCCTCACCGGGCCTTGAATGCCTGAATTACTACTTGAATTTGCGCAAACGTAACTACTGCAAAACTATAGAATATACTCTACTTTTCAGTGGTATAGCCGAGGTCATTAGTCATACTTTTTTCACAAAACCTCTTTCGTCCTCCTTTTGTTCATCTTTTGTTCTAGCGTCCATTAGTAACATCTCATAGTTGAAAGAAGAAATTCGAAATGAACGTATGTCGAGCGCCCTCTGAAAGCCAATTTTACAGCCAGGACACTGCGCGAACTGAGTGTCTGATCTGCCATTTTGGCCTCGAGGCCAGCCTACGGTTGTAAATACTTCTTGCAAGATTGATTTTCCGGCCGACACGGTTCATACCCGCTCACTGCCTGCCACCCATCCCGGTCTCCATCGTGCCCCTCGACGTCATCCTGCTTGTCCTCTTCGGCGCGTTTCTTCACGCGACATGGAACGCAATCATCAAGGCGGGGACGAACAAATCACTCGATGCGGCGCTCGTTTCGGCCGGCGGTGCCGTGGCGGCGCTGCCGTTCCTGCCCTTCCTGCCTTTGCCGCAGCCTTCAGCCTGGCCCTTCATAGGGGCGTCGGCTGTCCTGCAATTTGCCTATTTTCAGCTGGTCGCGGCAGCCTATCGGGCGGGAGATATCGGCCTGGTCTATCCGCTGATGCGCGGCTGCGCGCCGCTTCTCATCGTCGCGACCAGCGGCTTTGTGCTGGACGAGAAGCTTTCGGGCGGCGCGCTCATCGGCACCATGACGATCTGCGCCGGCATTCTGACACTTGCTTTTGAGGCGCGGCGCGGCAGCAGACACGCCATCATGCTCGCACTCGTCAACGCCTGCGTCATCGCGACTTATACCTATGTGGACGGCATCGGCGCGCGCCTGTCCGGCAATGCGATTTCCTATACGCTCTGGATGTCGCTGCCGCCGCCGGTGCTACTCTTCGCATGGGCAATCTCGCGCCGCGGCATCATCGCCGTCGCAACCCATGTCCGCTTCAACTGGTGGCGCGGCCTCATCGGCGGCTCCGGCTCGATCGCCTCGTATGGCCTGGCGCTCTGGGCCATGACGAAAGCCCCGGTCGCGACGGTTGCGGCCCTGCGCGAGACCTCGATCCTCTTTGCCCTCGTCATTTCCGTGCTGGTGCTGAAGGAAAAGGCAAGCCCCTGGCGCTACGTCGCTGGCTTGGTCATCGCGCTCGGCGGACTGGCCCTGAAGCTGGCGTAACTACTCACCCTTCCATTCCGGTAAGCGCTTGCCGAGAAAAGCACCGATGCCTTCGATCGCATCGGCGTTGAGCATATTCTCCACCATGACCTCAGCCGCATAGCCATAGGCTTCGTCGACCGGCATTTCGAGCTGGCGGTAGAAAGCCTCCTTGCCGATCCTCAGCGCCGCCGGGGATTTCGAGGCAATCACCGAGGCATATTTCGTCACGACCTGCGTCAGATACTGCTTGGGCACGATTCGGTTGACGAGGCCGAAATCCTTGGCCGTCGAAGCGTCGATCGTCTCGGCGGTCAGCAGCATTTCCATGGCCTGCTTGCGGTGCGCGGCGCGCGAGACGGCCACGGCCGGCGTCGAGCAGAAAAGCCCGATATTGGCGCCCGGCGTGCAGAAGGTCGAGGTGTCGGTGCAGATCGCCAGATCGCAGGACGCGACCAGCTGGCAGCCGGCCGCCGTCGCCAGACCGTCGATCTCCGCGATCACCGGCTTCGGCAGGCGCGTGATTTCCAGCATCAGATCGGCGGCGAGCGCGAAGGTTTCCTCGAAAAATGCCACGCCGCCATCCGCATCGGCGCGATGGGCCGTCAGTTCCGCCAGGTCGTGCCCCGCCGAGAAGACATTGCCGGTCGAAGCGACAACCACCACTCGAACATTCGGGTCTCCTGCGGCGCCCTGGAGTTCGCCCATCAGCGTTTCCAGGACCGCAACCGAAAGGACGTTGACCGGCGGATTGTTGAGCGTGAGCCGCAATATCCCGTCGCCGAGCTGCCGAAGCACGAGCGCACCCTCCCCTGCCTTGTTTGGATCTTTCCGGAAGGATACGACTTCGGCCATGGACCAATTCCTCACATTGCGATTTTCGTGCCATCAATTCTGCCATAGGCTACCGGCAAATTCGAGGCGAAGCGATGCGCCAGCTATCGACGCTTCAGAGGAATTTGGACAAGTCATGGCCTCCCAATAAGCACAAACTTACGGTACCATATTACCTCACAAATAACGCATTGATTCTAATAGATAATTTTTCAAGTCATCCAAATCGGCAATATTGACCGAAGAGGGCTTTGCCTTTATACCCCGCGCCAGAACGCAGCCCTTTCCGGCTGCTTTCTTTTTTGCCGCGCCTCCGGGTTCGGCAAACCAAGCAACAAGAAACGCCCTTCGCCTTCGGGCACAAGGGATCCAAAAGAGAGTAACTACTATGGCAACTTTCTCCCAGAAGCCTGCAGAGGTGGAGAAGAAGTGGGTCATCATCGACGCCGAAGGGCTCGTCGTTGGCCGTCTTGCTTCCGTCATCGCTATGCGTCTGCGCGGCAAGCACAAGGCAACCTTCACGCCTCACGTTGACGACGGCGACAATGTTATCGTCATCAATGCCGACAAGGTCGTTTTCACCGGCAAGAAGTACGAAGACAAGGTCTACTACTGGCACACCGGTTATGCCGGCGGCATCAAGGAGCGCACCGCGCGCCAGATCATCGAAGGCCGCTTCCCGGAGCGCGTCCTCGAGAAGGCCGTTGAGCGCATGGTTCCGCGTGGCCCGCTCGGCCGCCGCCAGATGAAAAACCTCCGCGTCTATGCCGGTTCCAACCATCCCCACGAAGCACAGCAGCCGACCGTCCTCGACGTCTCCAAGCTGAACAAGAAGAACGTAAGGAGCGCCTAAGAATGGCTGACCTCTCCTCCCTGAAGGATCTCGGCACGGCGACCGAAGCAGCAGCTGCTCCGGCTCACGTCCGCAAGGTCGATTCGCTTGGCCGTTCCTATGCGACCGGCAAGCGCAAGGACGCCGTCGCCCGCGTTTGGGTGAAGGCCGGCTCCGGCAAGATCATCATCAACGGCAAGGACTTCACGGCATATTTCGCCCGTCCGGTCCTGCAGATGATCCTGCGCCAGCCGATCGTCGCTGCTGCCCGTGACGGCCAGTTCGACATCGTTGCAACGGTTGCTGGCGGCGGACTTTCCGGCCAGGCCGGTGCCGTTCGCCACGGTCTCTCGAAGGCCCTCACCTACTTCGAACCGGGCCTACGCTCGGTGCTGAAGAAGGGCGGCTTCCTGACCCGCGACAGCCGCGTCGTCGAGCGTAAGAAGTACGGTAAGGCCAAGGCCCGCCGTTCGTTCCAGTTCTCCAAGCGTTAAGCGCTTCGGAAATACGGATTTGGAAAAGGCCGGGTTTTGCCCGGCCTTTTTCGTTGATCATGTCTCTTTGAAATCTGGAGCGGCAGCAGCGCCGTCATGGCGCCCGATTGCGCCGTCACTCCCCCATATTGAAATAGGCCTCGAGCCGGTAGCCGTCCGGGTCGATGATGAAGGCAGCATAGTAGAACTGCCCGTAATCGGGCCGAATTCCCGGCTGCCCGTTGTCCTCGCCGCCATTTGCCAGGCTCGCAGCATGAAAGGCGTCGACCGCCGCTTTGCTCGGAGCGACGAAGCAGAAGTGCAGGCCGGATCCTCGATCCGCCGGAACCGGTCTTTCCACCTCGCTCACCCAAAAGCGTGCCCTGTCCTCGCCATAGCCAACCGTGCCGTCAAAATTAGACAGACGCTCATAACCCAGCGCGGTCAGAGCGGCATCGTAGAATTTCCGCGCCCGTTCGAGGTCTTTGACGCCAATCGACACATGATCGAACATGAAGCACTCCTCTTGTTGCCCGCTGCGGAAATGAACATAGCCAACGGCCGACGCTTCGCAAGCGCCAAGCAGCACGCTAAAGCTTATGACGGGGAGCCTCAAGTCAGCAAACCGGTAGATCGCTGCAACGCTTGTTAGATCGGCAACTCGGTCGTCGACTTCAGTTCGCGCAGGACAAAGCTGGAAACCACGTTGCGGACATGCGGATTGCGCATGAGGTGGCGGGTCATGAAAATCTCGTAGGCTTCGACGTCGCGCGCTCTAATCTTTAACATGTAGTCGAAGGTTCCCGACAGCGCATAGCACTCCATGATCTCCGGCCGGTCCCGCACGACGCTGGCAAAGGCTTCAATCGCCTCCTCGTGATGGTCCTCGAGCGTCACATGCGCGATGATGCAGAGCTTGAGGTCGAGTTTTGCCGGATCGAGCAGAGCAACCCGCTTGCGGATGACGCCCTCGGCCTCCAGTTCCTGCATCTTGCGCCAGGCGGTGCTTTGCGACATGCCGGCCTTCTCCGCCAGCGCAGCGAGCGATGAACCGTCTCCGGTCTGCACGAGTCGCAGGAGCTTGCGGGCAGCTTGCAAGCTTTCTTTCATCTTTGGCCCCCTCCCGGATTATTCTCCCATATTCTAACCATAATCCGGTAATCCCGAAATGTTTACCCGGATTTTCGTGGATATAATGGTGATCTCGCAGCCGGCGGCTGGAACACCCCGGCTCATCGGACGTAAGGACGGGAGGCCGCTCATGCCCAAGGAAAGTACCTATACGGCGAACCTGCCGGATGCGGAGGGCATCTACCATTACACGGAAGAAGAAGACCGGATCTGGAGCGAGCTCTATCAGCGCCAGATGACGCTGCTCGCCGACAAGGCCTGCCAGGAATATCTGGACGGCGTGAAGATGCTCGGATTGAAACCGGGCAAGGTTCCCCAGCTTGGCGATATCAACCGGCGCCTCAACCAGACGACCGGGTTCGGTGTGGAAGGCGTGCCTGCGCTCATCCCGCCGTCGCGTTTCTATGAATTGCTGTCGCAGGGCAAATTCCCCTTGGCGACGTTCATCCGCCGCCGCGAGCACATCGACTACATCGAGGAGCCGGATATCTTCCACGAGGTCTTCGGCCACTGCCCGCTGCTCACCCACCAGAGCTATGCAAATTTCGTTCGCCGCTTCGGCGAGAAGGCCGTTGGGCTCGGCAAGGAATACTCCTGGCACCTATTCCGTATTTTCTGGTTCACCGTCGAGTTCGGCCTCATCAACACGCCGAACGGCCGCCGCTGCTACGGCGCCGGCATCGTTTCCTCGCCAAACGAAACGCGCGCCGCGATGGAAGGCAAGGCCTGCGAATTCCGTCCGTTCGACCTGATGACGGTGCTGAGAACCCCCTATCGCATCGATATCCTGCAGCCGATCTACTACGTCATCGATAGCTTCGCGCAGCTGGAATCGATCATCGAGGAGGATATCGGCGCACCCATCAACGAGGCGAAGGCGCTCGGCGATTTTCCGCCGGCGTTCGAAGCCAAAGCGTCGTGACCGCGGCTAGCGTCTCAAAGCAGCTCAATTCGGTCGCGAGTTGATGTTAGCTTGATCGCCGGCGCTTAGAACGCGCAAGCCAGAGGAGGCAAGGATGACCAAGCTCGCACTGCATGTCGAACTGAAAGCCAGATCCGGCAAGGAAGACGAAGTCGCGGATTTTCTGAAGAGCGCCCAGGCGCTCGTCGCGGACGAACCCGAAACGACCGCGTGGTTTGCCGTGCGCTACGATCACAACACGTTTGCCATTTTCGACGCCTTCAACAGTGAGGCCGGCAGGCAGGCACATTTGAACGGCAAGGTAGCGGCGGCCTTGATGGCGCGCGCCGCTGAACTGTTTGAAACGCCACCGCAGATCAAGAACCCGGAGGTTCTGGCGGACAAACTACCCGATTGACGCTCGCCAGACGATAGGCCGGCTCCGTCCGGCCTTTCTCCTTCTCCTCTTTTCTTGTAGTCCATGTCCGATCCGCTCAGTTGAACAATCCGTTAAGAGGGGCAAGAACTTGGCGAGCAACTCCATCGACCACGCCTTCACGGCAACCAGCCTGACTTCCGCCGCCAGCGATCCAACCTTTGCCGGAGCGCTATCCTTCATGCGGCGCCGGTTCACCAAGGATCTTAATGGCGCCGACGTTGTCGTATGGGGTATTCCCTTCGATGCGGCAACGTCCAACCGACCGGGAACGCGCTTCGGACCCCAGGCGATCCGCCGCGCCTCGGCGATCTTCGACAACGATCCGCAATATCCCTTCAACCGCGACCTCTTTGCCGAGATGGCGGTTATCGACTATGGCGACTGTTTGCTCGACTACGGCAATCATCAGGAGACGCCAGCGGCGATCGAGCGGCAGGCGAAGACGATCCTCGACAGCGGTGCGTTCATGCTGACGCTCGGCGGCGACCACTACGTGACATGGCCGATCCTGAAGGCGCATGCCGCCCGACACGGCCCACTGGCGCTGGTGCAGTTCGACGCGCATCAGGATACCTGGCTCGACGACAACAGACGCATCGACCACGGCTCCTTCGTGGCGCGTGCCGTCCGCGATGGCATCATCGATCCCGACCACTCGATCCAGATTGGCATCCGCACTCATGCGCCGGAGGATTTCGGCATCCGGATTCTCTACGGCCATGAGGTCGAAGAGATGGGGGCCGCCGAGATCGCATCGACAATCATCGCCCACACCCAGGGGCATCCATCCTATCTCACCTTCGATATCGACTGCCTCGATCCGGCCTATGCGCCGGGTACGGGCACGCCGGTTGCGGGCGGACCGTCGAGCGCCAAGATCCTTTCGGTGCTGCAGCGGCTGCAGCAGCTCGACATCCGCGGCGCGGACGTCGTCGAGGTCTCGCCGCCTTACGACCATGCGGATATCACTGCCATTGCGGGAGCAACGGTCGCGATGTATATGCTGGGCCTCCGCGCCGAGAGGCGCGCCGCGGCCCGCTAGGCCGTTATCAAACTGATTCAACTTCATGGCAAACTGAAGCCGGAAGAACTTCGAACTCATCGAAAGCGCAGGATTATCATGGCAGCAAAGATCTTCATCGATGGCGAGGCTGGAACGACGGGTCTGCAGATCCGCGAGCGTCTGGCTGAGCGCCGAGATCTTGAGTTGCTGTCGATCCCGAGCGAGAGCCGCAAGGACAAGGCCGTCCGTGCCGCCCTGCTCAACGAGGCCGATATCGCCATCCTCTGCCTGCCTGACGACGCCGCCAAGGAAAGCGTCAGCCTGATCGAGAACGACCAGACGAAGGTGATCGACGCCTCGACGGCGCACCGCGTCGCCGAAGGCTGGGCCTACGGCTTTCCGGAAATGAGCAAGGAACAGGCCGGCATCATCGCCTCGGCCAAGCGCGTCTCCAATCCGGGCTGCTGGCCGCAAGGGCCGATCGCCACGCTGCGCCCGCTTGTCGAGGCCGGTCTCGTCCCTGCCGATTTCCCGGTTACCGTCAACGGCATCACCGGTTATAGCGGCGGCGGCCGCACGATGATCGAGGATTATGTGGCCAAGGGCGAGGACGCGGCGGAATACATGCCCTACGGCCTGACCTTCAAGCACAAGCATCTGCCGGAGCTGCAGCGCTACGCCAAGCTCACGCGCGTGCCCTTCTTCCAGCCGGTCGTCGGCAATTTCGCTCAGGGTATGGTCGTCACCGTACCGCTGCAGCTCTCGCACCTGCCGAAGGTGCCGAAGGGTGCCGAGCTGCATGCCGCAATCGCCGACTACTATGCCGGTACCAAGGGCTTCGTGGAGGTCGCTCCTTTCGAAGCGCCGGAGCGCACACCGGAGCTCAACCCGGAGATCTACAACAACACCAACCGCATGCGCCTGCACGTCTTTGCCAATGACGATATGGCACAGGCGCTTCTTGTCGCCGTCTACGACAATCTCGGCAAGGGGGCCTCCGGGGCGGCCGTCCAGAACATGGACCTGATGCTGGGCGCGTGAGGATTGGGGCATTTTTTGCCCCTTCCGGCTTAAGCCAGTTCGACCTTGCGAAAGAGAAGACCTTCCGCAGGATTTGCTACATCGTGATCGCTGCATCCGCGATCTGCGGCATGCCGGTCTGCGACTGCCTGCTGCGCTGAAACCACCCGATTGCCCGCTTGCCGCGAAGGCCGTACACTTTGCGCGCGAGGGAGATTCATGACGTCAGTTTTGATCGGCATCGCTTTCACCGGGGGAACAACGGCGGTCGTGCTCGTGGCGTATTTCGCCATGCGTTTCCTCATGGGCGGCGATCCGGATGGCCGGGACCGAGAGCTTGCAAGCTCCGTCGCGACGCGCATCGCGAGCCTTCATGCCCTCATCCTGGCACTCGTCTTCGCACAGGAGATGCTGGAATATCAGGCGCTGAAGTCCGAAAGCGCGGTGGAAAGCAATGCCGTCGGCGACATCTATTACGATGCGGAGCGCTACGGCCCACAGGCGCAGGCGCCGATCCAGAAGGCGCTGGCGGACTATGTCCGCATCGTCATTAATGAGGAATGGAACGAGCTCGCGCGCACGGGAGAGCTTTCGTCGGCCGCCTGGGACCAATGGAACATCGTCTATCTGACGGCTCTCGAACTCACGCCCGCCAACGCGAAACAGGAAAGCCTGCGCAGCCACATGCTCGAGGAGATACACCTTATTTCGGAATCCCGCGACCAGCGCGAAAACAGCGGAACCGACTCCGTCAGCCCGATCTTCTGGTTTGCAGCAATCTCCGGCGTGATCTTCACCGCTATCGGCTACTACCCCTACCAGCCCGACGGTCGCAACCTGCTGCTGCTATCGATCTTCGGAGCCTTCACTGGCATCATCCTGTTCTTCATCTACGCCTTCTCGAACCCCTACAGCCCGCCAGCGACGCTGTTTCCCACCGCCTTCGAGCGATTGCAGGAGGAGATCAGCGGGCCGGATCCCTGAGGTGAAAGCTGTAGTCAGGCGTAGCGGCGATGGTCCTCGATCACCTCGTCGATGATGCTCCAGGACTTCTCGATATCTCTAGGCTTGCCCCCGACCATGCCGGCGGCCACGATCAGCGCCTTCCAGAGTGCCCAGCCGCGTCCGCGTGCCCAGGTGCTGGCATCGAGCGACAGGACGTCACGATAGGCCGCGCGGCTCCTGCCTTCGAACATCGTCCAGGCGATCACCAGATCGCAGGCCGGATCGCCGATGCCGGATGTGCCGAAATCGATGACCGCGCTAAGCCGTCCTTCGTCGACCAGAAGATTGCCGTAGGCGACATCGCCGTGAAACCAGACGGGCGGACGTTCCCATTCGGTGGACAGCGCCGCCGCCCAGATTTCCTCTGCCGCAGCCGTATCGACGCGGCCCTCCAGCATTTCGAGCGCCCGGCGCGTTTCCGCGTCATAGACCGCAAGCGCGCCGCCCCGGAAGAAATTATGCGGTCCCGCAGGCGGCCCACCGGTCGGATCGACTGAGTTTAGGGCAAGCAGAAAGCGCCCGAGATCGCCAGCGAACTCGGCAAGGTCCCGAATCCGCTCCGGAAGCGCCGCCTCGCCCTTGCGCCAGGCATAGACCGACCAGCGGAAGGGATAGCCCTCTCCCGGCTCGCCCATCGCCAGCGGCACCGGGATCGAAAGCGGCAGGTGCGGGGCGAGCCGCGGCAGCCAATACTGCTCCTTCTCGACCTGCGCGGCGTAACGTTCAGCGCTCGGCAGGCGAACAGTCATCGCCTCGCCAAGGTGGAAGATGCGGTTGTCCCAGCCGCCGTCCGCGACGGGGCGGATCGGAAGATGTGCCCATTGCGGAAACTGGGCGGCGATCAGGCGCGCGACGAGTGTGTCGTCGATGACAAGCATGGCGTTTCCTCGGCTGAAACAACGTTTAGTCGAGATGCCGCGCTTACACCACCCTGAAGCCTGTCTCAGTCGCGACGGTCGACCGCAGTCTCGCGCGGAAATTCGCCATAGAAGCCGCGCCAGTTGGCCACCGCAAAACCGAAGACGACCAACGCGCCTGCCTGGTGCAGAAGAGCCAGGTCCAGCGGCACCTGCATGACAAGTGTCGCGATGCCGATCGCCGCTTGCAGCATCACGAGCCCAAAGAGGAGGACGGCGCGGCGGGCGTGGGTGGTTTGAGGCGCAAAGCGAAGCGCGATCACCATGTTGATGAAGGTGAGCGCAAGGAGCGTGCAGGCGCCGACGCGATGGATGAACTGAACGGTCTTCGGATTTTCGAACAAATTGATCCAGGCGGGCTGCTGGATGAAAAGATCCGACGGAATGATCGCGCCGTCCATCAGCGGCCAGGTGTTGTAGGAAAAACCTGCGTCGAGGCCTGCGACCAGTGCGCCGAGATAGATCTGGAAGAGCGAGAAGATCGCAATCACGCCGGCCCAGGTGTGCGAGCTTTTGGTCGGCGCCGGGTCGTTGGAATGCGGAGAGAGGCCGCGCATGATCCACATGCAGGAGGCAAAGATCAGGCAGGCCATGACGAGATGCGTGGCGAGACGGTATTGCGAGACGCTGGTCAGCTTGGTGAGGCCGGAAGACACCATCCACCAGCCGATGAAGCCCTGCAGTCCGCCCAACGCCAAAACGCCGACGAGCGGCCAGCGCAGCCGCTTCTCGATGCGGCCGGTGAACCAGAAGAAGATGAGCGGCAGGGCAAAGACGACGCCGATCGAGCGGGCCAGCAAACGATGCGCCCATTCCCACCAGAAAATCGATTTGAACTCGTCGACCGTCATATCGCTGTTCAGCTGCTGGAATTGCGGGATGCGCTGGTAGAGCTCGAATTCCTCCTGCCATTCGGCGGCGCTCAGCGGCGGAATGACGCCGTGGATCGGCTGCCATTCCGTGATCGAGAGGCCGGAATTGGTAAGACGCGTCGCGCCGCCGACGAGCACAAGACAGAAGAGTGCGAGCAGCACGAAGCCAAGCCAGAGGCGCAGCCCGCGGCGGTTCCGGTCCTGCTTGCGGACCTTGCTCAAGATCGCCTGTTCCGTGGTCAAGTTCGCGACGGTCATGACTGCTCCTTCTTTCCGGCAGTTGATTTGCCCCACCGGCTCATGCAAAACAAGCCCCGAGCCTTTGCGGCATGCGGTCGCGCTGGCCATTCAGCCATCCGGAACATAAATCATGCCCATCCGCCTGCGCAAACTCATCGGTACGATCCTCATCGTCGTCCTCGTGCTGCTTTATGCGCTGCTGGCGAACACGATCGCGGTGGTAACGCTCGCGGACGCGCCGTCCTGGGCCCAATTTCTCTACTTCTTGCTCACCGGCCTGCTCTGGGTTCTGCCGGCCATGCTGATCATCAAATGGATGGCCGGCCCGAAGGCGAAATGAAGGCGTTAACGCCGGAATAACCGTGATCCGCGGAAAAACCGCTCTCACCACTTCCGTTTAAGCCAAATGAAGCCGCTCGTCCGTTAGGCTTCCGGCCAAGCCATCTTGACCGGAGAAGACGCGTGCAGACGCAAAAGCTCGATACCTATCAACAGGTGCCTGACGAAGCGGCGCGAACCGATGCGAGCATTTCGAGCCTCCTATCGGCGAGCGCCAAGCTGGCGATCGCCGAACTCGAGGTCGTAGCCTTCGACACAATGGCTCAGCTGGAAAAGGATTGGCGCGCATTGGAGCGCGACAATCTGGTGTCACTCCATCAAGGCTATGACTGGTGCAATGCATGGGTCAGCGCCTACCGGCGGCCGCTCGCGATCCTGCGCGGAAGCTGCCATGGCGAAACGGCCTTCATCCTCCCTGCCGAAATCGAACATTCCCACGGCGTGCGGATCGCGAGATTCATCGGCGCCGATCACAGCAACATCAATACCGGGCTTTTTTCGACACGGTTTCTAGCCGGCATGGACGTTCTCGATCCGCGCCGCTTTGCCGAGAGCCTTCGACAGGCGCTTCGTGGAAAGGCCGATCTGCTGCTTTTGCAGAACATCCCGCTGAAATGGCGCGGCCGGAAGAATCCGCTCGGCCTTCTGCCCATGGTGCAGAACCAGAACCATGCCTATCAGCTGCCGCTGCTTGAAAACTTCGAGACAACGCTCAAGCAATTGAATGCCAAGAGCCGCCGAAAGAAATTTCGCGTCCAGTCGAAACGGCTCGAGGCCCTCGGCGGCTTCGACTATACCGACGGCGGGTCGTCCAGCGAACAGCACGCCTTTCTCGACCGGTTCTTTGCGCAAAAAGCCGAACGCTTCAAGGCATTCGGGCAGCCGGACGTCTTCGCTGATACGGAAACGCGCGCGTTCCTCCACGGTCTGATCGATGTTCGCGACGGCGGCGGCTTCGGGCTCCAGATGCACGCGCTTCGCCTGAAGGGCGAGAACGAAGGACATATCGCGGCGCTCTCCGGCATCTCGCGCAAGGGAGATCATGTGATCTGCCAGTTCAGCTCGATCGACGAGCGTCTGGCGGCGGAGGCAAGCCCGGGGGAATTCCTCTATTGGCAGATGATCTCCGGCCTGCATGGGAAGGGCGTCGCGCTTTTCGACTTCGGCCTCGGCGATCAGATCTACAAGCGCTCCTGGGCACCGGTGGAGACGGATCACCATGACGTGGTGCTGCCGATCTCGCGGATCGGAAGCATCGCAGGCTTGGCGCACCGCGCGGTGACACGCAGCAAGGCCTATATCAAGGCGCGGCCCGGCCTCTATAAATTCGCTCAACGCCTAAGGGCAAAGTTCGGGAGCTAGGGCGCTCTTATTTCGTGACATGGTCAATCAGGAAATCAAAGAAGTCGTCATAGCGCGCCGGAATGCGTGCTGCACCATCGAGAAGGGTTATCGCCTGCCCGTTTTCTTTGGCGACCTTCTCAAATCCAGCCCCGAATTTCGGACTGTGAACGAGCGACATGTGATCGGTTGACTGATCCTGCAGTTCTTTGGAATACAAAAGCACGATTGGAGGCGAGTCCGCGCCCACCAAATGTGACGGCGACAGCGCCATGATGGCATCGAGGAACTTGCTCCGTTGCGCCAGAAATGACTGAAAATCAGCCTCCGGCAGGCCAAAGGCATGTCCGCCGTAGTCGATCGACGGACTGACCCAATCGCGCATTTCAAAGGGATCGATCGTCGTTTGCGCATCGATCCCGCCCACAGCCTTGATCGGTGAAGGGTGCTCCTTCTCGACCGACAAGGCGAGCCAAAGTGCATTGAATCCGCCCGCTGAATCGCCCCATACGGCAAGCCGTGTGTTGTCGATACCCATGCTCCTTCCGTTCTTCAGGAGATATTGGTAGGCGGATCTGGTGTCATCGAGCGGGGCCAGCACAGGCGGGAATATCCCGTCGCGTTTTGCCGCGATCAGATTGCGATAGTTGATAGCGACGACCGCGGCTCCCTTCGACACCATGTAATCTATTGTATCGTCGGTGAGAAACTTCTTGTCGCCGTTCCACCACCCGCCGCCGTGGACATAGATGATTGCCGGAAACGGTCCCTCGCCGGGTGGCTTATAGAGATCCATTCGATTGCTGGGATCAGCTCCATAGGCGATGTCCTTAACGTCTCTGCGATTGGCGTCGGACGACGCGAGAAGAACGTGCCATCCCGGCGCCAGCCAGAAGGACACGAGCCCGGCCAGTGCCAGCACCACGGCAATGCGTCCACTTAATCTAGAAAACACGCTATATATCTCGCATCTTGCCATCTGCATGATGGCAAAAAATATTTCATAGACAACATAGTGTCAGCATGAATATAAACTCACCTCCAATCAATTCAAATAGATATTCTTTCTACTACTATTCTGGAGCGATGACGGTCTGAAGCATGAAGAAAACACATTATTATGTGATAGATCTAGTCAGAATTTATGCTGCCGCCTTGGTTCTACTGTACCATTTCGCGACATTCGACCTGCCTGAAGCGAGCGGGCGCGTCTTCCCGTTCCTCTGGTGCTTCGATGGGGTCGGCGATGTCGGTGTGGAAATCTTTTTCGTGATTTCGGGCTTCGTGATCTCCATGAGTGCTGAGGGCGCACGCAGCTTGGCAGGCGCCTTGCGTTTCATGCACTTGCGGGCTGTCCGAATTTTGCCGGCCCTGTGGATTTCCAGCCTGATCGCATTTGCGGCATTGGCGTTTGCAGGCGAAGAGATTGGGTCGCTGGTCCCACCGCTCATCCGCTCTTCGGTTCTTTCGCCAATCGGGCCTTACATCGACGGCGTCGTGTGGTCCCTCGTCGTCGAAGCGGTCTTCTATCTCATGGTGGGGATTACGATCGTCTTTGCGCCGCGCGTTTCCCTGGAAAGCCTCGCAAAAATCCTCTGCGCCATAAGCACGCTCTATCTCGTGGTCTGGTCGGTGGCATTTCTGCTCGACAAGGAGCTGTTTGCGGCCCTTTCGCGCTTTCCTTCGAAGGTTTTTCTCCTGCGCTATGGCGTATTCTTCGCGCTGGGAATGTTTCTGTGGCTCAGGCTCCGCGGCAGTCGCTCCGTGACTGAAAACGGCCTAACCCTTCTCGCGGGTTCCATGTGCCTTGTCGAAATTTTCGTTGGCAGGGTTTTCTTGTGGGGGACCGGCACGGCAGCCGCCCTGCTCTGGCTGACGGCTGTCGGCCTCATGGTGCTGTGCATCACCCATTCAGACAGATTCGAAGTCCAGTTCAGCGACCTGCAGCGGAAAACGGTCCGATATCTCGGGAGCTTGAGCTACGCCCTATACCTTAATCACTACACCTTCGGCGGCTCGATCGTGCAGTCGTTGGCCACGGTACTACCGCCCGTTTCCCCGGCATCGATGAGCCTGCTGTTCTGTGCCTCGATCGCTTGCGTGCTGCTGATTTCCTGCTTCGTCACGTCTGCGGAACGCGTCGTCAAAAGGCCGCTCATGTTGCTGCGCGAGCCGCAGTTGCGATCGAACTAGAGGCGACAGATCCAACTAGGCCGCGTGGCGCGACAGGTCTTCCATCACCGTCTCGCCGCCCGACATCAGCACGACGCGCTCATAGCCGGCCTTCTCGAAGGCCGTCATCGCCGAGACGAACTCCTCTTCGATCACTTCCGGCATCGAAAGGATGATTTCGACATCCTTCCTGCGTGTCAGACGCGAGACGCCGGCAACGTCGGCCGCGCCGCATTCGACGATGACGAGATCGTAGGCGGAAACCAGAGCATCGAGAAGCAGGGAAAGCCGGTCTGCACCGCGCATCGCCTTGCGGACGTCGCTGGTGCCCTGCGGGATCAGATGGGCATCGGTGTAACGGTCACCATGGATCGTATCGCCGAAAGCGGCAGTGCCGCACAACAGATCGGTGACGCCGGGCGCATCCTGATCTTCAGCCATCAGCTCGGTCGGATAGCCGGATCCGGTCATGTCCACGAGAACCACGCGCTGGCCGGCATCGGCAAGGCTCCGGGCAAGCGAAACGGTTGCGGCAGAGCCATCGTCACCGGTCGGTGATATGGCAATGGCGAGCGGGGCGCGGCTGCCGATCAGGTATTCCGCGACCGATCCGATCGAAAACTCGTTTTCTTCCTCGGGCGGCGCAGCCTGCTCTGCAGGCGCGTCTTCCTCCGGCTCCTCCTCGACGGGTGCTGACAGCATGCTGGGGGCGACATCGCGCTTGGCTTTCGGTGCGGCGACGGCCTGCTCTTCGTCCTCGATTCGCGCAGCCGGCATGACGCCGCCCTCGACCGGGCGCAAAGCGCGACCACTGAAAAGCTCGGCGAGCATGATGACGATCGAGCTCATGAGCAGCGTCGCGACGGCGACGACGATCACGATCGGCACGACCTTCGGGAAATAGGGATCGACGGGCTCGATGGCGCGGGAGACGATGCGGGCATCGGCCGGGCTCGAATTTTTGTCGGCGCGGGATGCGGCTTCGCGATAGCGTACGAGATAGGTTTCGAGCAGTTGGCGCTGGGCGTTTGCCTCGCGCTGCAGGGCATTCAGGCCGACCTCGTCCTCGCCCGCCTGGGCGCTGTTTGCCTGCAGCGTGCCGGACTGGCGCTCGAGCTCGGTAGCGCGAAGATCGGCGACTTTCGCTTCGTTCTCAATGCTGGCCAGAATTTTCTGCGTTTCCTGGTGGATCTGCGTCTTGATGTCGGCAAGCTGGGCGCGCAGGCTTTTCAGCCTCGGATGATTGTTGAGCAGCGTCGTGCTGAGATCGGAAATCTGAGACTGGAGACCGGATTCAGTTGCCTTAAGCCGCTGCATGGACTGCGAAGACATGATGTCCGGCAGCGTATCCGAAGCCTCGCCCGAGGAGAGAGCATTGCGGACGGCCTGGGCGCGCGCCTCCGCATTCGCCTTTTCGCCGCGAACACGCGTAAGCTCGGCGGAAATATCGTTCAGTTGCTGGGTCGGAAAATTGCTGCCGCCATTGGTCGGCAGGAGGCCGTGCTTGGCCCGGTATTCGGCGACCTTCTGTTCGGCATCATTCACTTTCTGGCGCAGGCTTTCGATCTCCGGTTCCAGCCAACGGGTGGCTTCGGAATTCGTATCGAGCTTCGCGCCGCTCTGCGTGGCGAGATAGGCGCTCGCCATGGCGTTCGGAATGCGGGCGGCGAGCTTCGGGTCCTTCGACGCGAAGGCGATGCCGATGACGCGCGAACCGGGAACCTGAAAAACCTGGAGGCGCTCCGTGAACGCATCGATCACACGTTCCTCGGGCGGGTTTTCGAGCGGGTTCTTCTTGATATGCAGCGCGACGAGAATGTCGGTCAGCGCAGAGCCGTTGGCGGCATCATCAAACTCAGGCAGGTCGTACAGCTTCTCGCTATTGATGACCTTCTTGATGAGATCGGCCGACTGCAGAAGCTGCACCTGGCTGGCGATATTCAGCTCGTCGAGCAGTGGTCCGGCGTTGCCGTCGTTCGATTGCGTGGTGTTGGCGAAAGCCGGTGCGCGTGGTTCGATCAGCAGACGCGTCTCGCCGCGGTACTGCGGCGAGATCATCTTGGCGCCCGCAAAGGCAACCCCTGCCCCGATCAGCGTAATCGCGACAACCTTCAGCCGGCGCGCCCAAACGGCGCGGACAAGCTGGCCAAGGTCGATGTCCACATCCTGATTACCCGCTACGCCGGACATACTCGTACTCCAAGAACAAACACGGTGCGAAGCGTAAACGACTACGGTAACCCAACGGTTAATGTCGCCAGGCCCAAACAAGCCCGGACTGATCGGGCAGAATCCAAAAAATCACGCGCGTTTTTACCGCGCATTAACCCTAACGGATTGATAACGGCAGCACCGAGTTCATTTCCTGTGAGCCTATGCGGATGCCTTTCGCCCAGCCCAAGACGCTTCTGGCCCTGAGCCTTGTCGCCATGACTGCGGCGGTGAGCGGCTGCACCACCTATCAGCCCGCACCGAGAGCCTTCAATCAGGCCACGATACAGCCCTATTCGCTCGACAGCGGTGACCGCCTGCGCATCACGGTTTTCGATCAGCCCAGCATGACCAACACCTACATGGTCGATCAGGCTGGCTACATCGCCTTCCCGCTGATCGGGCAAGTGCCTGCGCGCGGACGCACGCTGCAGCAGCTGTCCGGCCAGATCGCCCAGAAGCTGAAACAGGGTTACCTGCGCGATCCCGACGTGACGATCGACGTCGACCGCTATCGCTCGGTCTTCATCATGGGCGAAGTCGATCAGCCGGGCCAGTATTCCTATGTGCCGGGCATGACCGTGCAGAACGCGATCGCCGTTGCCGGTGGCTTCACCGCGCGCGCCAATCAGCGCATGGTCGATGTCACGCGCAAGATCAACGGCCAGGTGCTGACCGGGCGCGTCAACATTTCGTCCTCGATCATTGCCGGCGACACGATCTATGTCCGTGAACGGCTGTTCTGATCGCTGATGGCAGAACAGAAACCGCTCCGCATCCTCCATTGCTTCAGGTCCCCGGTCGGCGGAATATTCCGCCATGTCCGCGACCTGGTGGAGGAGCACAGCAGGGCCGGCCACGAGGTCGGCATTCTCTGCGACAGCTCCACAGGCGGCGAGCATGAGGATCGCCTTTTCGACGATATCCGTCCCTACCTCTCGCTCGGCCTGACGCGTATGCCGATCCGGCGCTCCATCGCGCTCTCGGATATCGGCGTCATATGGGAAACTTACAAGAACATCAAAAGTTTGCGGCCGGATGTGCTGCACGGGCACGGCGCCAAAGGCGGCGTGCTTGCGCGCCTTGTCGGCTCAGCCTTGCGGGTAAACAGGTATCGCGTTGCCCGCCTCTATACTGCGCATGGCGGAAGCCTGCATTATTCCCGCTCGTCGTTCGGCGGACAGTTCGTGCTCCGGATGGAGCGGCTGCAGGAATATTTCACCGATGCCCTCATCTTCATCTGCGAATACGAGCGTGACACTTATGCCAAGAAGGTCGGCCGTCCCAGAACAAAGACGCGGCTGATCTACAACGGGATCGGGGAGCGGGAATTCCAGATCATTCCCACCCGATCAGACGCCGTGCACTTCATCTATGTCGGCATGCTTCGGGACCTCAAGGGTCCCGATCTGTTTGTGGACGCGTTTGCGAAGACCGAGCGGTTGATCGGCCGCCCGCTCTCCGCGCTGATGATCGGCGACGGACCGGACCGCGAAAGATACCGTGACATGATGGTTGAACGCGGGCTCGGCAAGCGCATCGGCATGCTGCCGCCGATGAGGGTGCAGGAAGCCTTCGCGATGTCACGGAACCTTGTGGTGCCGTCCCGTGCCGAAGCCATGCCCTATATCGTCCTTGAAGGGCTCGGGGCCGGAAAGACGATCATCGCGAGCCGCGTTGGCGGCATTCCGGAGGCCTTGGGAAAGAACAGTCCTGCGCTCGTTACGCCCAATGATGCGGATGACCTTGCCCGCGCGATGGCCGAAGCACTGACGACGCCCGGCTGGCATGACGCGGCCATGCCTTCGACCGAGTCGGTAAAGTCCACCTTTTCCGCCTCGATCATGGCAAAGGATGTCCTGAAACTGTACTATCAGCTCGTCGGGAGATCGCCAGCCTCCGAAAGCTATGAGGCGTCCGTAAATCTTTCTTAGGGCCTTTCTGCTAATGCCGTTTGGGACAACGAGCGGCCGAAGCCCTATGACCAAAGCAGAGAGAAACGATCAGTTCGACGTGGAAGCGCTGCGCAAGCGGCTCTCCGAGATGAAGCCTGCCGACGAGCGGGAAGCCCCGGGCGAGATCAATCCTTACGCCCGGCAGATTGCCGAACAGTTCCGCGAAGGTACGCATTCACCGGCTATCGTCATCGGCCAGCTTCGGCTGTTCGAATTCGTCTCGCAATTCTTAATCGGACTCGCCGCCTTCCTGATCTGGCCGGGAGACGGCAGCGAAACCCTTGCCGCCCGTGCCGGTATGGCCGCCGCCGCCGCCGCGCTGGGCGTCCTGGCGCTGCAACTTGCGGATACCTATTCCATCCCGGCGCTCAGGACCCGCGTGCGGCTGCTGCCACGCATCTTCGGCGCGTGGACGGCTGCCTTTGCCGGAATGGAAGTGATTTTCTGGTTCTTTCGCGATCTCCCCTGGGCTCAGTTGAACCTGCATCTCCTCTGGTTCCTGCTTGCCGCCCTCTTCCTGCTTGGCTCGCGCTTCCTCGCCGCCCAAGGGATTCGAAGCTGGGCGCGCAACGGTATCATGGAACGCCGTGCCGTGATCGTCGGCGGCGGCGAACCTGCCAAGGATCTGATCCGCATGCTCGAATTGCAGGCGGATAACGACATCCGCATTTGCGGCATCTTCGACGATCGCGGGGAAAAGCGCTCGCCGGTCATGGTCGCCGGCTATCCGAAGTTGGGCACGGTTGCCGAGCTGGTTGAATTCGTGCGGCTGACCCGGATCGACATGCTGATCATCTCGCTGCCGCTCAGCGCCG
This sequence comes from Rhizobium sp. SVR5-2C, assembly GCF_056755115.1. Lineage (NCBI taxonomy): Bacteria > Pseudomonadati > Pseudomonadota > Alphaproteobacteria > Hyphomicrobiales > Rhizobiaceae > Rhizobium > Rhizobium sp. SVR5-2C. Next base: position 38,031 of record NZ_JBNDHT010000006.1, read on the forward strand.
AAGACCGTATTCTGCAGCTCCTCAAGAAGCTCTGGGTCCTGCCGGTCGATATCCGTCTTGCAGCGCATGCGAACCGCCTGCGGTTCCGGCCGCGTGCCTATTCTCACATCGGCTCCGTGCCGATGCTCGACATCTTCAGGAAGCCGATCCGCGACTGGGACTCAGTGGCCAAGCGCGGCTTCGACCTGGTCTTTGCGACGCTGGCACTTCTCCTGTTATGGCCGGTGATGGTTGTCACCGCAATCGCCATCAAGCTGACCTCCAAGGGGCCGGTCTTCTTCATGCAGAAGCGCCATGGCTTCAACAACGAGGTCATCAACGTCTTCAAGTTCCGCTCCATGTACACCAACATGAGCGACTACAATGCCAAGACGGTGGTGACCAAAGGCGACCCACGCGTGACGCCGGTCGGCCGTATCATCCGCAAATCATCGATCGATGAGCTGCCGCAGTTGTTCAACGTACTGAAGGGCGATCTTTCGCTCGTCGGCCCCCGGCCGCACGCGGTCCTGGCGCAGACGAAGGATCGCGCCTGGGGCGACATTGTGGAAGGTTATTTCGCACGCCACCGCGTGAAGCCCGGCGTGACCGGCTGGGCGCAGATCAACGGCTGGCGCGGCGAGATCGACAATGACGACAAGATCAAGTTCCGCACTGCCTACGACCTCTACTATATCGAAAACTGGTCGCTCTGGTTCGACCTCAAGATCTTGTTCCTGACACCGATCCGGCTGCTCAACACGGAAAACGCCTATTGAGCGCGATCGAGGCGACATATTCCCGCGTCGCCCAGCCGCAGCGCGCGACGTTGCGCCTTATCGGCTCGGCGATGGTCGCCTTCGGCGTCTTCCTCTCCGGCTTCGTGATCGACGAGCCCGCGCCCTACGAGCTCTGGATGGCCGGGCTGGTCGGAATCTGGTTCATTCTCGGCCTTCGTATTTCGCGCTACACCGCAATCCTGCTAACGCTGCTCTTGACCTTCAATGTCGGCGGCATGCTTTCGCTGACGCAGATGAAGGACATGACCGGCGGTCCGATGTACATCGCCGTCTCGACGTTCCTTGCGCTGACTTCGGTCTTCTACGCCGCAATCATCGAAGACAGCGCCAGGAGGCTGGCGCTCATCCTCAATGCCTGGGTCTTTGCCGCCCTCATCACCTCGTCACTCGGTATTCTCGGCTATTTCCATGCCTTTCCCGGCGCGGAAGTCTTTACGCTCTACGACCGTGCGAAGGGCGCGTTTCAGGATCCGAACGTCTTCGGCCCGTTCCTCGTCGCGCCGTCGCTCTATCTCGTTCACGGCATTCTGACACGCGACCTGAAAACCTCGCTGCTTCGCGCCGGCGCATTGCTGATCCTTGCGCTCGGCGTATTCCTGTCGTTTTCGCGTGCCGCCTGGGGCCTCTTCCTGCTCGGAGTCGTGCTGCTCATCTTCCTGATGCTCCTGAAAGAGAGAAGCGGCGCCTTTCGGTTGCGCATCCTCATCCTTTCCTTGTCGGCGATCTTGCTGATGGTGGCGGCCCTCGTCATCGCGCTGCAGTTTCCGAAGGTCAGCGACCTCTTCAGCACCCGGGCACAACTCGTCCAGCAATATGACGGCGAGTACCTCGGACGTTTCGACCGTCACCGCATCGGCTTCCAGATGATGATGGAAAGGCCGCTCGGCATCGGGCCGATGGTGTTCGGCACGATATTTCCGGAAGACGAACACAATATCTGGCTGAAGTCGCTGACGACCTATGGCTGGCTTGGTTTCGTCAGCTATGTGTCGATGTTCATCTGGACGCTCTACCTCGGCTTCAAGAACCTCCTCAAGGAGCGGCCTTGGCAGCCCTACCTGATGGTCGCCTGGATCTGCCTCATCGGGCACGCCGCGATCGGCAATGTCATCGATCTTGACCATTGGCGGCATGTCTATCTGCTCTTCGGCATCGTCTGGGGATGCGCCGCACTCGAACATAAGCACCAGTGCGATTTGGCTCGCTCAAGCCGCTAAGCACTTGAGAATGGCGAGATGAGCGCTACACTCTCAAACATGATCACAGGAATTCAGATACGTGGCGCACGCGCCATGACCGGAATGAGCATCAATGAACTCGCAGCCGCATCCGGCCTCGCGCCGGATATCATTGAAGCGCTTGAAGACGGCGATGGAGTGGGCGAGCCCCGCGCTTTTCTCGCGGCCAAACACGCGCTGGAAGCAGCTGGCGTAATCTTCATCTCAAGCGGCGGCCAGGACGAAGGCGGTCCCGGCGTGCGTCTTCGGGCGCGCTCGGAAAGCGATGACGGCATCCGTCCCGAATTTCTCAACGCCTCCAACGACGGCTGACAACTGCAACGCGCGGAACCCGAGTGAGCCTGCTGGCGTTTTCTCCGCACCGTCAACGGTTGGGGGATTTGTCTTGACCCGCAGCAATGGCCTCTATTTCGTCATCGGCGCCCTGGTCGTCATCGTCATCGGCTTGGGCGCCTATATTATCCACGAGGAACGCAAGCCCGATGGCGTCGAGCTCCGCATCGGGGAGCATGGCATTTCGGTCGAGGAAAAGTGATAGGCGGAGCCTAGAGATACGCCTGTGCAAGGGCGGTGAGTTTCGCGCCGTCCTTTGCGCCCTGGCGGTAGAGCTGGATAATCACCGCGCCGAGGCGTTCGGCCTCTGGCGTGTTGCGGCTCAGCCCTCTTTCCGCACAGACAGCGTCAAGCACTCTGGAAATCACATCCAGATCGCTTGAAAACAGCGGCAGATCAAGGGGATGAATTCGTGTATCGAGCATTGGGGCGCACTTTCCATTAGGGCGAAAGCACAACCGCTTCAATCACCGGCCGCCCATCCATAGCCGACGATGGTGATAGTATGCGCGCCGGCCTGCAGCTTGGCAACTGGCACGATTCTTCCAGAAAAATCGGGAGTAGCGGCGCGTTTTATGGGCCTTCTTTGTCGGCTTTTTTCGCGCGGTAATTAAGCTTATGCTTCGCCGCATAGTCGTAGAGAGCCGTCAACTTTCGTGCTGCGGGACTCTCGAAAAGAGCTGGCCGCCGCCCGTGACAAATGCTCAAAAGGTCGCCAATGGTGAAAATTTCAAGGATGATTTTGGTCGTTGCCCTCGCGCTATCCGGCTGCACCAGCACTTCCGAAGGCATCGAGCCAATCCGGGGAAGTATCACATATGGGGGTCAGCCAGCGGCGAAATTGACCAAATCGCCGCCCGGCTCCGTTCTTCCCCATACGTTTATCGACCCGACCGGCCGATGGGTCGAGGAGACATACATTATCCAGCCGGACAGGAGCCTCAAACTGGTCAGGCGACGGGACGTGGTCGACAGTCACGACTGAGCAGATATGCGGATAGCGTCGTCCTCCACTGGAGGCCCGCATCGACGCGGCAGGTCTCTCAACTTCTTCTCTCGTGAGATCAGCGTTTGCCTCTTCACGACTTTGCAGAAATCGCACTTAGTTCCTCGAGATCGAGATCCCGTTCCAACTCCTGCAGCGTCTCGTCATCAATATCACCGGCTCGGTGAAGACGAATGAGTTCCCGGCGTCCAGTCGCCACCGCCCTGAGAACGACATCGAAATGAGCGTGTAGCACGGGCACGTACTGTTCCGTGCGCTCGGCATAGTCGATAATCGCGGTGGCCCTGCGCTGATATTGCTCCAGCAGACGAGGGTGAATGAGATTTCCCTCCGCGTCGTATGCCAGGCTTTGGACGGTAACCAGTTGCGCCTGAGCCATGGCGGCTTCTGCCTGACTCATGGTGAGGCGTGCTTTTTCCGACTCCGGATCGGTGAGCCTTGCCCAACTGATCACCCGCCCCAGCGTTGTGCCCTGCACGAGCACCGTTCCGATGATGACGGCGAACGAAGTCACCAGAATGAAGTCGCGGCCAGGGAAGTCCTCGGGCAAGCTCAGGGCTAGTGCGAGCGTGACCACGCCGCGGACACCCGCCCAGCTTAGGACGGTAGCGCCGCCAACTCCAAGCGGCTGGGCTCGTTCCGCGCCCAATGCGTTGCACAGTTTGATGACAAGATCGGATCCAAACACCCAGGCGAAGCGCGCGGCCACCAGCGTAAGGAGGATTACCAATATCGGCAGCACCATCGTCGCGACCACCGTGCCAAAGCCGCCACCGCGCTCGACGATGCCCCTCAAGGACAAGCCGATCAATATGAAGACCGAAGCTTCCATCAGGAAGATCACCACAGTCCAGAACGACGAGCCTCGCATGCGCGTTGCGGCCGAAAGCACGGTGTGCTGGTGCCAGGTCGCAATCAGGCCTGTCGTGACGGTGGCGATGACACCTGAAACGTGAAGCAGCTCTCCAAGCATATAGGAAATCCAGGCCAACAGCGTCGTCGCGGCGATGATGAGGTATTCATCGCCAAGGCGCCGAACGAATTTGACCCATGCGGTCCCAACGACAACCCCGACGACGGCACCGCCGAGCCCCAGCAGGAAGAAGTTTCCAACCGCCTCGATCGTGCTGAAGGCTCCGGTTGCGGCGGCCGCAACAGCGAAACGAAAGAGCACCAGGCCGCTCGCATCGTTGAGAAGGCTCTCGCCTTCAAGCAGAATCCGAAGCCGCCGAGGGAGTCTCACCCGCTCCAGAACGGCGCGGGCGGAAACGGCGTCCGGTGGCGATACGATCGCGCCAAGTGCCGCGCAGGCAGCCCAGGGAAGCGACGGAAAGAGGAGATGGGTCACGACTGCCACCGCAGCGCAGGTGAAGAACACCGCGCCGACGGCAAGCGAGGCGATACCGATCATATGGCGTTGCAAACGGGCGACGGCGATGGACCAGGCGCCGTCCAGCAGCAGCGGCGGAAGGAAGATGACGAGCACGAGGCCGGGATCGACAGTGATCGCTGGCACGCCCGGCAGGAAGGCAAGCAGCGCGCCGCCGGCGAGCAGCGCGACGGACGGTGGGAGCGCGAGCTTGTGAGCGGCATAATGAAGCGCGATGATCGCAAGAAACATCGCGATCACCAGCTCGAATAGGTGAATGCCCTCCATGCTCGCCCCCGGTGCCGGTTCATTGCGATGGTTCGCATCAAAAGGCGTAGCCAATCGAAATGCAATGGTTCCACAGCGTTGCTGCCTCATCATGAGAAAAAAGCTGCCGTGAGAGAGCGGTCATCAAACCGCCGCCGCGCCCCCGGCGTCCTTCGCGAAGACGCAACACCTTGGCAGGAGAGCGTGCGGATTCGTTTGCGGGTCGAGGACCGGCATGGTGGGTGATCCGGATTGTTATCGAAAGCTTCAGGCAAGCGAGTGAGGCGATAGAAGCGCTTGCAACAGGTGGCGTGAACTTAGGTCTGGAGAATCGTTTCCGGCCGGCGCCCCACGATCATGAGGATCTTCGACTATGGTCTATGACTGGACCGGCGTGCGTACCCGTCGCATGCGCAAAATTAAGCTGACAGCCGCCTCGATTCTGGCCTTGGTCATCGTCTCCGCACCCGTTCTCGCTTTTGCCTAAGGCGCAGCGGCACGACGCGAACGGTGCAGGAGCTGTGAATATCACGCGTGCCTCAAAGAAATAGCCGCCCGAAAAGGCGGCAATCGTGCGGCTGTTTAGACTGGCAACGACGTTGCTTCGTCAGGTTACGAGCCATTTCGAGAGGATGCTGCAACGCCGGCAGCGTCTTTGCTGCCCCCGATACCCAGTTCCGCGTGCCGTATCGAAACGCGTCCGGTGGATATTAACCGGCTGTTATCCTTACCGGTTCATTGCAATGGCTCGAATCGACCGGGCTCGATCAACAGTATGGGGCCGCATGCACCCCAGTGCGGCAAAAGGAGACCCGGCAAAAACCCTCCCAGGACCCTAGGCCGGGTCTCCGCCACCTGTGGGCTTTGGCGTTATGATTCCCGCGCCTCTGTTGAAAGCTGCGCGCGTAATGCTGGGCCTTACCCAGAGACAGCTAGGCGAACGGGCCGGAATCGCTATCGACTTCAGCAGTGGTTGGGAATGGCCGGTTCTCGTTTCTGAAACCGAGCGGAAGACTGGGGTGCTGCCTCTACTGGCGCGCTGAAGCCGTAGGCGCTGCCGTCTGAGAAGCCGGTGTCCGACCTTGATCCAATCGCCCAGCCGGCCGGAATGGTAGGCCTTGAGGGCTACTTCTCTCCCTTAATCACGCTCCAGATCATGCCGGCTGAGGCTGAATACGCAGGCGAAATCCATGTCAGACCAAAGTCCGATCCTGCGCTAGCGTCACAGTTTGGCCCGATTTCCTATAATTTTTAGGGGTGCTTCGATACTTCAATCCGCTCCGCCCGGAACGGAACGAACAACACACAGGTGATTGCACGAATGTCATCGGGACTATGCTCCGGCGAGCAGGGTCTCGAGGTTGAGGAGATCCATGTTCCATGCACGCGAATTGCCACTTGATGGACTTCGGACTCTTGCCATTTCAATGGTGCTCTACGACCATTTCTGGGCAACCGGGGGATCCGTTTCAGGCCATCTTGGCGTTCGCCTCTTCTTTGTGCTCAGTGGTTTCCTGATTACACGCCTCCTCTTGGAAGCGCGTTCAACCGTTCGATATGAAGCAACCACTGCGTTGAAATCGTTCTATATTCGCCGCGCGTTGCGCATATTCCCTCCTTACTTCGCGGTCTTGGGTTTCGTTTGGTTTGTTAACCTTGAAGGAGCTCGAGGCAGCCTCAAGTGGCACGCGCTCTATCTCTCGAACTTCTGGTATGCCCTCCGCGATGAATGGGCGCCCTGGGTGTTGTGTCACACCTGGAGCCTCAGCATAGAGGAGCAGTTTTACATCGCCTGGCCGCTGGTCATCCTGCTGGCTCCGCGCCGATTGATTGCACCGGTCTGCGTCGCCGTCATCACGTTCTCACTGGCGTATCGCCTCTACTGGCCACTGACGGGCACAGCATCTCTTGCGCGCGATCTTCTTCCGCCCGCGTCGATGGATGCGCTTGTCGGAGGCGCGCTCCTTGCCGTCTATCGACGTACTACCGACGCTTGGCCACAAATGGATGCGGCTAAGCTGCGTTCCCTTGACTGCCGCCGCCATCATTTTCCTGTGGCTAAAATCAGTCCCCATGGCACCCGCGCTTGAATGGCTGACATGGATCGGCGCGGAACTTTCGCCCCTCGTACCATTCGTCATGCTCGTCGGATATGCTTCGTCAGGCTTGCGAGGAGCCCCCTGGCGCCTGCTACAACTCCCGCCCATCGTCGCCATCGGACGCGTCAGCTACGGCGTTTACCTTTTCCATCCAATCGTGCTTTCGCTGCTCGTCAAGGCTCAAGCCTGGATCCCGGTCAACGTCTCAGAACAGGGTCCGGGACGTTTTGCCGTCGGAACCATTGCCACTTTGATGGTCGCTTCGATTTCCTGGCTGGCCTTCGAGAAGCCGCTCAACCAGCTCAAACGTCACTTTCCTTATGTCAGCTCCAAAAGCCGCGCGCCATCGCCTGTCGAGGCGAGCGAGGCGGCAGGGACCTGAATATGAAGCGTCCGCGAATATGCCATTGCCGCAGCGTCCCAGAGCGCTGGTTCCCGATAACAGGAAAGCTGAACGATGTCTGATCCATTGATCTCTGTGGTGCTCCCTGTCTACAACGCTGAAGCCTACGTGGCCGCTGCGCTCGAAAGCATTCTGCGTCAGGAGTACTCGCACCTTGAAGTGATCGCGCTCGATGACGGCTCCACCGATCAATCGCTGGCCATCCTCCAACGGCATCAAAAAGCCGACGACCGCATCCGCATCGTCTCGAGGGAGAATCGCGGGCTTATTGCGACTTTGAACGAGGGCATCGCTCTGGCCAACGGTGATCTGATCGCCAGGATGGATGCAGACGATATTTCCTATCCATCGCGGTTTTCACGCCAGGTTGCCTTGTTTGCGCAACGGCCTGAGCTCGCGATTTGTGGTACGGGCATCGATCAGCTTGTCGGCAATCGCGTGGTACTCGGCAAACCAGATCCGGTCTATCAGTCCGGGGAGTGGCACATACTGTCGATGTTCTTTACGATCTTCATGCACTCGACCGTGATGTACAACCGCAAGGTCATCCCTGACGGCATGCTGGTATATGATGCCGGCTACGTGCACGCGGAGGACTTCGATCTCTTCAGGCGCATCGCACGAGAGCTTCCAGCCGCCATGATCGATGAGAGCCTGGTCGCCTATCGTATTCACGACGACAGCGTCACCAGCAGGCACAAGCAGCAAATGCGCCGAACCCACCTGAAGATCGTTACCGAGAATCTCGGGCAGCAATTTCTTGGCGACGATCCCGACGCCCTTCGTGACATCGGCACTGCCGTCACTTGCGGGACGGTACGCCGTGCCGCTAGTTGCATCCTCTCGATAGACCGAAAAATTGCCCAGCAACTAGAGCCGACATCCTCCAGCCATGCGGACGGAGCCTTGTGTCTCTTCTACTTCCTGTATCGGTTGATTATCGATGCGCAGCAACCGGAGCTAACGCACGACTTTCTCACGCGAACCGGAAAGTGGCAGGTTATCCGACGTCGAGAACGATACGGTCTTCACTCCGCCCTCCACTCACCATTGTTGGGCCGGATGTCAGATCGCGCAACCCGGCGACTGGACGCGCTGGTACGTTACTGTCAGTCGGTGCGCATCGAAACCGTACAGCCGCTTAGCGGGCTCGCATAATGGCGCAGGAGCACCGCAAAATCCCGCGCGTAGGCGCACTCGCCCGGCTTCTGAGGTCTCAACCGCCATGCTAGAATTCGTTACCTCAAGTCTTCGGCTTTTACGTCAGGCGCTGGGCGCGCGGCTGAGCCTGGTTGCGGTTGTCGTTGTTTTAGGGCTAGGCAGCGCCGTCCTTGAAGGCACAGGCATTGGTCTCATCATTCCGATGCTGGGTATTATCGCCGGCGATAAGGATCCCTCGGGACTGGCCGGCCTCTCAGCGGTCTTCCAGCAAGTGGGTGCTGGCTTGGATGACCGGACAAGGCTGATTGTGATCGCAGGCGCCATCCTGGGATTGATCATCCTGAAGAATGTCCTAGCGTTCGCCAACGCCGTGCTCACAAATTTCATCTATGGCAAAGCCGGCCATGCGATCCGAAGCTCTCTTGCCGGCCAGCTTTTGACGATTGGATACCCGTTTTTCCTCCAGCAAAGCCCTGGGCGGCTGCTGAACATCATTTCCACCGAATCCTGGCGGGCTTCGGATGCAATACAATCTGTCCTCGCGTCGATCGTCTACGCATCGGCAGCCGTCATCTTGCTTGCCTTCCTCTTGCTTCTTTCATGGCAGATGACATTGGGCGTCGCACTGGGGCTTGTTCTCATTCAGGCTATTCACGCAGCCCTGTCAGCCACTCTGAAAGCGCTGAGCCGGAATGTCACTTCCTTCAACAGCGAACTTGCCGCCCGGATGCTCCATCTCGTGCACGCCGGGCGATTAATCCGTGCATTCGGACAGGAACAGCGCGAGAAAGCATTCTTTGATTCCGCTTCGGATGCCGTGCGCAAAGCAGGGTTCGTTCTACAATCCCGCCAGGCAGTACTGCCTCCGCTAACCGAAGTGCTGCATTCGGCTCTTTTTCTAACCGTCGTCGTGAGTGCCTGGGTTTGGGGCGTAAGTTTTCCGATTATCGTGGCTTTCGTGGTCCTGCTTTATCGGCTGCAACCGCATGTACGTTCGCTGCAAATGGCATGGAGCCAGGTGCAAAGCTGGAGCGGTTCCTTGGAAGAGGTCAGGTGGCTCTTGGATTCATCTGACAAACCGGCGCCGCCATCAGGAAACCGCGTGGTTCCCGCGCTTCCCAAACAGATCAAATTCGATCGCGTAAGTTTGAAATATCCAGGCTCCGGCTCGCGACCTATGGTGCTGCGCGGCGCGACCTTCGAAGTCCGCCAAGGCCGCTCGACGGCAATTGTCGGACGATCCGGCGCTGGAAAAACCACGATCGTCAATCTTCTGTGCCGATTTGTGGAACCCGATGAGGGAAACATTCTGATCGACGGCGTCTCGCTCAATCAAATCGATCCTGTCCTATGGCGAAGACGGATTGCGCTCGCCAGCCAGGACCTCGAGCTGGTTGAGGGTACGATCCTGGAAAACATTACCTATGGTCACAATGCATCGCTCGCCGAGGCGGAGAGCGCATCGAAGCTCGCTGAGGCGCACGAGTTCATCGAGAAGCTGCCTGACGGATATGAGACTCTCGTCGGCTACAGGGGAGCCAGTCTTTCGGCGGGGCAACGGCAGCGGATCGCGTTGGCAAGAGCCTTGGTGCGTGATCCGGAAATTCTGATTCTGGACGAGGCCACGAACGCCATGGACGGATTGTCCGAGGCGGCAATCGTTGAGACCTTGAAATCAAGAGCCGGTCGTCGCACGACAATCGTCATCAGCCATCACCGCAGCACCATTTCATTCTGCGACGAAGTCGTCATACTCGATGGTGGCCGGGTTAGGAATCAGATCCCCTTTGCCGAGGTCGCGACATTGAGCATGGACCAGCTCTACGAGCATGAAGGGCTCTCTTCGTAAGTGCTAGCCTGGGCGCAGCGCTACCTCCAGAACCGACCGTGCCGGCCGCGTTGCAGTCTTGCGCCATCGCAGGCGTACCACCGATGGACGCAATAAGGGCGATGCACGCGAGGGTGATCTTCGCTCTCATTATCGTCTCCTTACTTCTTCGGTTTGGTGATGTCGCAGATACCATCCGACCGGCGCGTGATGACTGTTCCATCTGGCCGGGTTGCACTCGCAGTGGAGAAAGCCTGGCTGCCCGCGGTTCCGGAAGTGACGGATGAACCTGCGCTGGAGGAAGCGGAACCGCCACCGGACTGCATGGGGGTAGTCTTGCCGTCTATTGTCGTAGATAATGAGACGCCGCCGCCCCTGCGGTCACGGACGATGAGGTGCCGAAAAAAACAAGCAGCCCTATGCCGTCGCTATGAAGTCGGGAGCGCCCTTTGCGCTTGCCGGCGTTTGGGAGACGTTTCGAGATCAGGCCGGCATAGAAGTCCGCACATTTGCCATCATCACCTGCCCGGCGAATGAAATGATGGCCGCCATCCATGACCGCATACCGATCATTCTGCACCCGGAAGCTCGTCAACGCTGGCTGTCGCCGGAGCCCGATCCGAGCGACCTTTTGAAGCCATTCCCATCGGGGCTGATGACGATGTGGCCCATCGACAGGAAAGTCGGATCACCGAAAAACGACACGCCCGATATCGTCGAACAGATCGACCTCGATCCCGAGCCGACACTGGTCTGAAACGGCGTCACAGCCCCTTTCATCAATGCCTGCACGTTGTGATGACCTGAAGGGGCCACAGCCGGGACGATGAGTTGAGCCGTGGCCTCCTTCTGCCTCTGGAGGAGGGTACGAGGAGCGTTACCCCAGTTACCAATCCGCTTCCTCGTCATTCACCAGTTAGGCTGTTCAGCGTGACCGTGTAGTGGACCAAGGTCCTAGGACCGCTCTATGGACGCGACCGCGAGGCCCCGCCTTTATTCGGCGGCTTACGGTATCGGTTGTCCGTCCTTCTTGTACCTGCCTCGAATCATACCCTTGGTTCCGCAGCGTTTGCTGCGAAAGCTTCAAGCGCGGCAAAGCCGCGAAAAATGGAATCCGCCTAGTCGGCAGATACTTTGGTATAAAGCGGCGGGATGACCGTTTACAGCTTTAAAGTTCAGGTGTTCAGATCGCAAAACCGTGTGTATGAAATCAAAAGGGTCAGCTAGTGTCAAAACTAACTGACCCCCAAAAGATAAGTTCACCCCGCAGGTAAACCCTTGAAAAACCTCGGAATGGCCGGATTTGAACCGACGACCCCTTGACCCCCAGTCAAGTGCGCTACCAGACTGCGCTACATTCCGTCATCGCCGTACTGCGGTCGGTCTGAACATAATCACTGATCCCGTATAATGAACCAGAGACCCCTTGACCCCCAGTCAAGTGCGCTACCGGGCTGCGCTACGCCCCGACCTGCCGAAACGGCTTGTTTCGTTTAGTTTTTCGCCGCCTTGAATGCAAGCGGAAAAAGCCGTTATGCGTTCAAAAAGGCGACATTCCTCTCACGCTCCTACCATCGCGATCGCGTTTTCGCCGATTGGCCGGACGCTCCATGCTTCGTAATCCGCGATCGAAAAATGCGGGGTCTCGAATGGTGTCGTATGTGTGGTGGTAATGACGGTGACGTCGGCTCCTGCGCCTTCACCTGCAAGGATGCCGGCAACGGCATCTTCGAAGACCAGGCACCGCTTGGGATCGACGCCTAAGCGCTTGGCGCCGAGCAGATAGCATTCCGGGCTGGGCTTGCCGGCGGAGACCTCCTCGCCGCTGACGATAACCTCAGGCATCGGAATGCCGGCGGCCGCCATGCGTCGTTTTGCAAGAGCGATCGGCGCGGAGGTGACGATTGCCCATTTGCCGGCGGGGACGCTCGCCAAAAACCGGATGGCGCCGGGGATCTCGACAATCCCGTCCACGTCTTCCATTTCCGCGATCAGCAGTTCCCTAGCCTCATGGTCCGGGTCCACGCCCGGAAGTGCCAACTGGCGAATGGTATCGCGGGCGCGGACGCCGTGTACCGTTTTCAGGAAGACTTCAGGCTCAAGGCCGTGACGCATTGCCCAATCGCCCCAGACGCGCTCGACCACTGGTATCGAGTTGAGCAAGGTGCCGTCCATGTCGAAGAGGAAGGCGTCGTAGGGTTTACCGGGTACGTTGGAGGTGGACACAGAAAATTCCTTGCAATGAAGCTTCGAGAGCAGGAAAGGCGGCGCGCTCTGGACCACGCCGGCAGAGGATCAGGATTGCGGTTGGCGTGCTCATGGCGCCAGACCCTTCCCTGCGATCCTCTGTAGCCAGATGCAGCCGGTTTGCCAAGGTTGCGGACTGCCGCAAGCTTTTCCGGAACAACGAACCTATGCGAGCGTTTTGACCATGGCTTGGTAAGAAAAGGAGAGTCATCCCATGCGCAAGACCATGCTGGCTACGGCCGCAGTAATGCTGACGGTCTGCTCTGCCGCCTTCGCGCAGAGTACTGTCGTCATCGACCCTGCACCGACCGGTTCCGTCGTGTTGCCGGGCGAAGTCCGCACCTATGTGATGGAGCAACAAACGCCCTCCGTTGTCTATGAGGGCGACGTAATCGTTGGCACCACGCTTCCGGATACCGTTGAAATCCACACTGTCCCCAACATGGACGGATATGCCTATACCGTTGTCAACGAACGCCGAGTGATTGTAGAACCAAAGACGCACCGGGTTATTCAGGTTCTTGAATAGCAGCGTCAAGCGCGAAGCTCGACGGCTTCGCGCCCCCTCTCAAGGAGTACTCAGAAGCTCCCGGATTTTATGAGCGAGCTGCTCGAGGCTGAAGGGCTTGGCCAGCAGCGACACGCCGTGGTCCAGCACACCGTTGTGGACGATCGCATTTCGCGTATAGCCAGTCGTGTACAGGATTTTCACGTCCGGCCATTTTTCGTTCACGGCGTCGGCGAGCTGCCTGCCATTCATCTCCGGCATGATAATGTCGGTGAAAACCAGATCGATATCGGGATTTTTCCCGAGCACCTCCAGCGCCTCACTGCCGCTCGAAGCCTCGAACACCGTATAGCCGAGTTCCCGCAGGCTCTCGATCGTCATGCGGCGGACCTCATCATCATCCTCGACAACCAGGATCGTATCTTTGGCGCTGCCTTGCGGCAGGGGCAAAGCGCCGGATTCCGGAAGCCGCCCGGTCTGCACTCCGACGTGACGGGGCAGGTAAATCTTCGTAGTGGTGCCGCGCCCGACCTCCGAATAAATCTTGATATGGCCCCGGCTTTGCTTCACGTAGCCGTACACCTGGCTCAAGCCGAGGCCGGTGCCCTTTCCCGGCCCCTTGGTCGTGTAGAAGGGATCGAAGGCGCGCTCTATGACCTCCTGCGACATGCCGATGCCGGTGTCTGTGATGCTCGTCATCACATATTGGCCTGCATCGACATCCGCATGCATGCGGGCGTAACGATCATCGAGTTCGGTATTTGCCGTCTCGATTGTCAGCTTGCCACCGCCGGGCATTGCGTCACGGGCATTCACCGCGAGATTGAGAATGGCGTTTTCAAGCTGGCTCAAATCGGCGAAGGTCGGCCACAGCCCACCTGCGAGAACGGTCTCGATCTTGATGTGCTCGCCGAGCGTTCGGCGAAGAAGCTCGGACATGCCGCCCACCAGCCTGTTGAGATCAATGACCTCGGGCGCCAGGGGTTGCTGCCGTGAAAACGCCAGCAGCCGCGCCGTGAGCACGGCCGCACGCTGAGCACCGTCGCGCGCATTCTGGATGGAATTTAGAAGACGCGGATCCTCCTTCCCGGCAAGGCGGCGTTCCGCGAGATCGAGGCTGCCGATGATGATCGCCAGCATGTTATTGAAATCATGAGCGACACCGCCAGTGAGCTGGCCGATCGTCTCCATCTTTTGAAGCTGGCGGACCTGCGCTTGTGCAGCAGCATGCTCCTCCATCTCATGCTTGAGTTGGGCGGTGCGCCGCGCCACGGTCTCTTCGAGCCGCGTGTTGAAATTTGCGAGTTCTTCCCGAAGCTTCCGCTGCCTGCGATGACTGATGATGATCGCCTGCATCAAGCAGATGACAATCAGGGCATTGATCAGAAACGTCGAAAGAGCGAGCCATTGCGAACCAACCTCGGGCCAGAACGCATTGTCCGGCTCAACAAAGAATAGCTGCACGAGAAAGGCGGATAGCACCGCCGCAAGAAGGCCCGGCCCGGCGCCGCCGAGGAAGCTCGCAAAAACAATCGCGGGAAAGAAACCCAGGAAGGGAAAACCGCTCAACACGTCGCCTGCGGCGAGCCGCAGAAAAAACGTTACAGCAACCAAGGCAACTGCCAGCGGATAGGTCATCCGGGGCTTTTGACGCAGCCAATCGGTCGCGCTCAACAAATCCATATAAAAGAGCCTTCCCTCACCCCTACGCCCGAGGCGTCCTTTCCGATTTTGCATATCGGATTCGAGGCGGCAATACGGGTTTTCTTCATCATTACGAATTCCATCTTGACGACACCCGCTCGCCCGGCAGAATATCGGTTCGACCACCTGGAGGAACACGGGTGCTGAGGGTCATCAAGGACATATTCATCGTCGAGGACGATGCGCTGATCGCGATGCTTCTCGAAGATATGCTCGGCGATATCGGATATCGCGTATCGGCAACCGCGGGCGATCTCGACCAGGCGCTGGCGAAAGCCGAGACCACAGAATTCGACGCAGCTATTCTCGACCTGTCGCTTGCGGGGCGGAGTTCGCTTCCGGTCGCAAAGCGGCTTGATCTCAGGGGAAAGCCCTATGTGTTTGCGACTGGCTATGGGGAACCGCCCGAAGGCATCGACGAGCGGACGCGCCCCATCGTTAAGAAGCCCTTTCAACTGTCTGATCTGCAGCAGGCACTGAGGAGCCTCGCCGGCGCTTGACGCCTGCAAGGCGTTCGCGAGCTTCCGCTACACGCGAGGCGATGACATGCCAAACGATCCAACGCGATCTCATCTGGCGGCGATGAAAGGAGACGGCTTCTACAACCGTCATTCCGCGATGCAGGCGACTGGCATTGCCGCACTTCTTTCATTATGGGAAACCGCGTGCCGGACGGTAACCGTTGGCGAAGGTCCCTTGACCATCGTTGATTATGGTTCCTCGCAAGGCCGCAATTCGATGGCCCCCATGCGCGTTGCGATTAAGGCGCTGCGGTTCCGATCCGGCCCATCCGTGCCAATCGAAATCGTCCATACGGACCTTCCATCGAATGATTTTTCGGCCCTGTTCGAAGCGCTTGTGTCAGAGCCGGGCAGCTACATGAACGACGCTTCCGATGTCTTTCCTTCCGCGATCGGCAGGTCGTATTTCGAGCAATTGCTCCCGCCTCAGCGCGTGCATCTTGGCTGGACAACCTGGGCATTGCAGTGGATGAGTGCCACCACGATAGAAGCGCCTGACCATATTCTCGCTGGAATGAGTGCCACGCCGACTGTGGTCTCTGCAGTGAAAAAGCAACAGGCGAGAGATTGGGAACGCTTCCTGACGCTGCGGTCGCGGGAAATGCGGCCCGGCGCTAAACTCTTAGCGGGGTTTACGGCCCGCACGGCGACCGTCACCGGCTGGGAATGGCTGCTCGGCGAGCTGTGGTCGGCTGTATGCGACATGAGGACGGATGGCCGACTTTCGGAACGAGAGCAGAATCATCTCACGATACCGATTGGTCTTCGAACATTGGAAGAGATTCAACAGCCATTTATACAAGCTGAAAATTTCGCTGACCTTGAACTCGAGCATCTTGATCTCGTCAAACTCACCGATCCTTGCTGGGAGCAATTCGAAAGAAGTGGTGATGTATTGGCCTTCGCCAAGCATCACGCAGACATGACGCAAGCTTGGTGCGGGCCGATGATCGCCAGCTTGATTGAGCCGTCTCGCGAACCAGCCGCCTTGGTGACTGAGCTGTTTACCCGCTTTGAGCGTCGACTGTCTGATTGTCCCACACCCCATGAACTCTACATGGCCGCCGTCGTGTTGTCCAAACGAGCATAGCCGGATTCGCTCGGGCTTTGTCGCCTACCGTACCTGATCGAGAAGGCGCTTACATTCCAGGAGATCGTAAAGCGCCTCCTGAAGCAGCGCTCTATCCTCCTTGCCGACGCTCGACTTGCCGATCGAGACTTCGGCTTGATCATCGTCGCCGCTGACGAAGTTGAAGAAACGGCGCGTAATCGGTGCCTTTGCGCGCCCGACCAGCTGATCCTCATCTGCAACGCTGACGCGCGGCTCGCTCGAACCGCCATCCTTGGGGCCTGTCGCCAGCGCCTCGACGCTGGCGAGATCGCCTTGCGCAACAGCCACCACGAACTTGTTGCCGTTGGTCTTCAAGAGCTTCTGAACGCCCTTGATCGTGTAGCCGTGGTCATAAAGAAGATGCCGTATTCCCTTCAGAAGATCGACATCTTCCGGCCGGTAATAGCGGCGTCCGCCGCCTCGTTTCATCGGTTTTATCTGGGGAAAGCGGGTTTCCCAGAAACGGAGAACATGCTGCGGAAGATCAAGGTCGTCCGCAACCTCGCTGATTGTTCGGAAAGCATCGGGGCTCTTGTCCAACGTCGTACTCCCTACACCATCTAGCGTGGCGGTCGAAACCGCGACTCATCATATTTCAACGGTTTGAGGCGTCGAATTCAAGTCACGTCTTCGCGCAGCCCACAGATCGGAAGGCGAAACCGAAGAAAAAGATAGGGAGATATCAATCAGAGATAAGGAGGGCCAGCTCTTCGTCGGCGGCCTTACATGGCCGGATTGGCAGGCTTCAGCTTGATCTTCCGCATCGCGTGCGCCTTGAGAATGCGCGTTTTGAGGACATTCGAGGCCTTGAAGGTCATTACGCGGCGCGGCGAAATCGGAACCTCTTCGCCGGTCTTGGGATTTCGGCCGATGCGCTCGTTCTTGTCGCGGACCTGAAAGGTAGCGAACGAGGAAAGCTTGACGGTCTCGCCACGTACGATGGCGTTGCAGATTTCATCGAGCACGGTCTCTACGAGTTCAGCCGACTCGGTACGGGAGAGACCGACCTTCCGGAATACCGATTCCGCCAGGTCTGCTCGCGTCACTGTCTTTCCGGTCATGGTTTCCCCGCCACATTCTACAAATCTTTTATGAAAGTGAGCAAAGACTATTGTTCTTGCGTGTTACGGTCAAGCTCTTGTTCGTCGCCACTTTTTCGGATTTGTTACCGCTACCAGCGTAGGAGCATTGCCCCCCAGGTGAAGCCACCGCCCATCGCCTCCAGCATCACGAGGTCGCCTTTTTTGATGCGCCCGTCGCCCGCCGCAGTGGCAAGCGCAAGCGGAATGGAAGCGGCGGACGTATTGCCATGCAGATCGACCGTCACGACCACCTTTTCGGGTGCGATGCTCAGCTTTTTGGCGGAGCCATCGATGATGCGGCGGTTCGCCTGATGAGGTACGAGCCAGTCCAGATCATCGGCCGTCGTGCCCGTTGAATCGAAGGCAGCCTGAATCACATCGGTGATCATGCCCACGGCATATTTGAAGACTTCGCGGCCTTCCATGCGCAGCTTGCCGACGGTGCCGGTGCTGGATGGACCGCCATCGACGTAAAGCTTTTCCTTATGGGATCCATCGGAACGAAGGTGCGCCGTCAGGACACCACGATCGGAAGTGCTGCCCTGCCCTTCAGCGGCTTCGAGCACGATCGCGCCGGCGCCGTCGCCGAAGAGAACGCAGGTGGTGCGGTCGTTCCAGTCAAGGATGCGCGAGAAGGTCTCGGCGCCGATGACCAGGGCGCGTTTAGCGAGGCCACCACGGATATAAGCATCGGCCGTCGTCACCGCATAGACGAAGCCGGTGCAGACCGCCTGAACGTCGAATGCGAAGCCGTGGTGCATGCCGAGACGGTTCTGGATGTTGACCGCCGTCGCCGGAAAGGTGTTGTCGGGCGTCGAGGTCGCACAGATGATGAGATCGATGTCAGCGGGCGTCAGGCCTGCATTGTCGAGTGCCGCGCGGGCGGCCTGCTCACCCAGCGAGGAGGTGGTTTCGCCCTCGCCGGCGATATATCTCTGGCGGATGCCCGTCCGCTGGACGATCCATTCGTCCGAAGTGTCAACGACATCTTCCATCTCGCGATTGGTCATAACGCGCTTCGGAAGTGCGGCTCCGAACCCGCGAACCACTGAACGGATCATTCTGCTTAAGTCCTATCGTTCATGCCGCTTCCGGCCCCTTCGGGGGCAAAGGCTTGGCATGATACCTCTTGAGATCGTTTTCTATTTTCTGATTGAGGCCATTCTTGGCCATGTCATAGCCGACTTCGATGGCAGCAGCGATACCATCGGCATTGGCGCCACCATGGCTCTTGATGACGATACCGTTGAGGCCAAGGAATACGCCGCCATTGACCTTGCTGGGGTCCATCTTTTCGCGAAGCATGTCGAAAGCAGCCTTGGCGAAGAGATAGCCGATCTTGGCAAGCAGCGTGCGCGTCATCGCCGCGCGCAGATATTCGCCGATCTGCTTTGCCGTACCTTCAGCCGCCTTCAAGGCGATATTGCCTGAAAAGCCCTCCGTGACGACGACATCGACGGTACCTTTGCCGATGTCATTGCCTTCGACGAAACCGGAATATTCGAGCGAATCGATGTTGGCCTCGCGAAGCAGCCGGCCCGCCTCCCTGACCTCTTCCTGGCCCTTCATTTCTTCGACGCCGACATTGAGCAGGCCGATCGTCGGGCGTTCGAGCTCGAACAGGGCGCGGGCCATGGCGCCGCCCATCAAGGCGAAATCCATGAGCTGCTGAGAATCGGCGCCGATCGTGGCGCCGACATCTAGAACGATGCTTTCCCCCCGCAGTGTCGGCCAGATCGCCGCAATCGCAGGACGCTCGATATTGGCCATCGTGCGCAGACAGAACTTCGCCATCGCCATGAGCGCTCCGGTGTTGCCCGCCGAAACGGCTACATCGGCCTCGCCCGTCTTAACGGCTTCGATGGTACGCCACATCGTGGAAATATAGCGGCCGCGGCGCAGCGCCTGGCTCGGCTTCTCGTCCATGCGGACGGCGAGCTCGCAATCGTGAAAAACGGAGTGTTCGCGGACTTTCGGAAACTTGGCAAGAACCGGATCACACTGCTCTTTCAGTCCGTAGAAGACGAATGAGATATCCGGATGCCTTTCCAGCGCCTTAGCGGCACCTGGGATGACAACCTCGGGACCGAAGTCGCCACCCATGAGGTCGAGAGATATTCTGATCACGCGTCCCTGATCCTTGATTCTTCCGCGCGGGGCGAAAATTTCGGCCAAAATACCGGTTTTCCTGTCGCTTACAACTGAATTGTATCAAATACCCAACGGGTCTTCAGTCCTTCTTCCAGTCCTTGAGCGCTGCAAAGGCGGAGGGCTTTTTGTCGTTTTCGCCGGTATCCTCGATATGATCGGCGAACTCAATACCCTCTTTGCGTGGATAGGAATCAATCGCGAGCGCGGCGAACTCCGTGACCACTTCGCCTGCGTCGATCGTATCACCAGTGAAGGTTTCGGGCAGATCCGGCCCGTCGGGATCAAGAACCATTTCGCCAGCGTCGTTGGCCGGGTGCCGGGCAAGTTTCGACGTCTCAGGCACGAAGATCTGTTCGAACTGCTCGTCGATCGAGGACGGCACGGGGTCGAGGGTGACGACGCACGCTTGAACGATCTTTGCCTGCACCCTGCCCTTGACGCGGATGCCGTCTTTTTTCCAGCGATTGATCTGGAGGTCGGCACGCAAATCATCGACGGAAAGAACGTCCCAGGCCTTCGCAAGCGCCTTCAACTCCTTCTGGTCCGCCTCGACGTGCACCTCGACGGGATTTGCGGAGATATGGCCGACCTTGACGAGGTAGGAAAACGGAATGTCGTCGTTGCGCTGTCTCATAGCTTCCTCCTTACGCTGCCTGCGGCAGCGTCGCCGAGCCCGTCGAGATCCGGTCCTCCGACTGAGCCGACAGATCAGCTTCGGCATCGAACATCCAGCTGGCAAGCGCCGTCATATCCTGCATGTTGGCTGCTGCCTCTGGGTGGATGTTGCGCTGGAGAGCCAGCGCAAGCGCCGCACGATCGCCGGCATCCAATGCCGCCGAGTAGGATTCAAGCCGGCCGTAGAACATGCCGGCAAGCTTCTTCATCCGCTTCGGCACGCCCACGTCACCGATGCCAAGTTCGCGGATCGAATGGTCGATATCCTGAAAGAAGGCGTCCACGATCTCCTGCGCGATCTCCTGGCCGCTGGTTCCGGAGGAACGCGTTCGCCGGAAAAAAAGGATCATCACCAGAGATAGCATCTCGAAACGACCCATCACGGTGTCTGGAACATTCATGCCCTCATAGAATTGCGGCATGCGCGCTGCTGCGGTCAGTGTCGAATACTGCCGATCGACAATTGCCTGATTGCTGTTCTTCTTACGAAAAAGCCCGAAGATCATAGTTTCTTCCGGAAAAGCCTTATTCTTCACGCGCCGTAGCGCGGGCCGTGTTGCATGATTTCGAAAGCTGGTTTACCGAAGCAAGCGCGAATTGCAATGCCGAAGGTGACCACTTTCGGAACAGTGTCCTTGTAGGTTGGATCCTGGGGAATGGGAAAATTCGACCCCGGAAAGGCCACAAAGATTTTGCATCAGCGGTGATTGCAGGGCTCGAAGCTGCCTATCGATACTTAAAGGGAGTAAATGTCGTTGAAGAGACGGTATTTCAAGTATGACATGAAATTCTTCAGCAGCGCAGCCATTGCCATCATCATTTCCGCAGCAGGTCTTACCAGCTGCGAGAGCACCGGCACCGTCCTCAACGGCGGCTATGTCGTCGACCAGGAGTCCCTCAATCTCGTTCCCGAAGGTTCGAGCCGCGAACAGGTGCTCCTGTCGCTTGGCACGCCTTCGACCACGGCAACGTTCGACAGCGAAGTCTTCTATTATATTTCACAGAAGCGCACCCGTTCCGTCGCCTTCCAAAAGTTGAAGGTCGTGGATCAGAGCGTGCTTGCGATTTATTTCGACAAGGACGGCGTCGTGACACGGCGGGCGAACTACACCCTTCAGGACGGCAAGGTATTCGATACGATTTCGCGCGTGACCCCGACCGGCGGCCGTGAGCTGAGCTTCCTTCAGCAGGTTCTGGCCGGCGGCGCCGGCAGCGCAGCCAAGAGCCTGTTCGGAACGCCCTCCGGCAATCCGGCGAACCCAGCAAGTATCCAGTAGGATCGAAACCCAAAAAGAAACCCGCCGGATCGCTCCGGCGGGTTTTTTTATTGTACCTTTCTGTTCGATCAGGCCAGCACGGCCAGCAGCAGCAAGGCGACGATATTGGTGATCTTGATCGCCGGATTGACGGCTGGCCCGGCGGTGTCCTTGTAAGGATCGCCGACCGTATCGCCGGTGACGGACGCCTTGTGCGCATCCGAACCCTTCATATGGCGAACACCGTTCTTATCGACGAAGCCATCCTCGAAGGACTTCTTTGCGTTGTCCCATGCGCCGCCGCCCGAGGTCATCGAAATGGCGACGAAGAGGCCGTTGATGATCACCCCGAGCAGCGATGCGCCGAGCGCCGCAAACGCCGAGGCCTTGGAGCCGGAGATCAGCAGGACGCCGAAATAGACAACGATCGGAGCCAGAACCGGCAGCAGCGAGGGGATGATCATCTCGCGAATCGCGGCCTTTGTCAGCAGATCCACCGCCTTGCCGTAGTCCGGCTTTTCGGTGCCCTGCATGATGCCCGGCTTCGTCTTGAACTGAAGACGCACTTCCTCGACGATCGCGCCGGCGGCGCGGCCGACCGCCGTCATCGCGATGCCACCGAAAAGGTAGGGAATGAGGCCACCGAAGAGGAGACCCGCCACGACATAGGGATTCGACAGTTCAAAGGAGATCGTGCCGATATTCGCGAAGTATGGATATTGGTCGCCGTGCTGGGCGAAATACTGCAGGTCGTTCGCATAAGCTGCAAAAAGCACCAGCGCGCCGAGACCGGCAGAGCCGATCGCATAGCCTTTGGTCACGGCCTTCGTGGTGTTACCGACGGCGTCCAGCGCGTCCGTCGACTTGCGGACCTCCGGCGGCAGGTGGGACATTTCGGCGATGCCGCCGGCATTGTCGGTCACCGGGCCGAAGGCATCGAGCGCCACGATCATGCCGGCAAGTCCGAGCATGGCAGTGACAGCGATGCCGGTCCCGAAGAGGCCGCCCAGCTGGTAGGTGGCGATAATGCCGCCGACGATGACGATTGCGGGCAGCGCTGTCGATTCCAGGGAGACAGCGAGGCCCTGAATGACATTGGTTCCGTGTCCGGTCACCGAGGCCTGCGCGATGGAATTGACCGGGCGCTTGTTGGTGCCGGTGTAATATTCGGTGATGACGACGATAAGTGCCGTCACCACGAGGCCGACCAAACCGCAGACGAAGAGGTTCGTGCCCGTGACTTCGGCACCGCCGACCTGCCCGAGCGAACCCCATCCCACCGTCAGGGACGTTGCCAAACCAAGCCCAATGATCGACAGCAGGCCGGTGACCACCAGGCCCTTGTAAAGGGCGCCCATGATCGAGCCGTTGCTGCCGAGCTTGACGAAGAAGGTGCCTATGATCGAGGTGATGATGCAAGCGCCGCAGATCGCCAGTGGGTAGATCATCGCCGACTGCAGGATCGGTGCGCCGGCAAAGAAGATCGAGGCGAGAACCATGGTCGCGACGACCGAGACGGCGTAGGTCTCGAAAAGGTCGGCTGCCATGCCCGCGCAGTCGCCGACGTTGTCGCCGACGTTATCTGCGATCGTTGCCGGATTGCGCGGATCGTCCTCGGGAATACCAGCCTCTACCTTGCCGACCAGGTCGCCGCCGACATCCGCACCCTTGGTGAAGATCCCGCCGCCAAGGCGGGCGAAGATCGAGATCAGCGACGCGCCGAAGCCGAGCGCGACGAGAGCGTCGATGACTTCGCGAGAACCGCTTTCGTGGCCGAGCAGGACGGTCAGGATGAAATAGTAGATCGATACGCCGAGCAGCGCCAAGCCGGCAACGAGCATGCCGGTGATCGCTCCCGATTTGAAGGCGATGTCGAGGCCAGCGGAAAGGCTATGCGAGGCGGCCTGCGCCGTGCGCACGTTGGCCCGGACGGATACGTGCATGCCGATAAAGCCGGCAGCACCAGAAAGAACGGCGCCGATCAGAAATCCGATGGCCGCCGTGCCGGAAAGAAGCAGCCAAGCTGCAATGAAAACAACGATACCGACGATCGCAATCGCCTTGTACTGGCGCATCAGATAAGCCTGCGCGCCCTCGCGGATATAGCCCGCGATTTCCTGCATGCGGCTGTTCCCCTGATCGGCGGCCAGCACCGACCGGGTTGCCCAGATGGCATAGGCCACCGAGAGCAGACCGCATATTATTACACTTATAAGAATGGTCATTCGCTCCTCCTCCCAATGCGCCGAAAACTCCTCCGCTCGGCGCGAGCGCAGCCGAATCGTCTTCTCTCCACTAAAACGGTCTAGCTTTGCGTCCGGAGATTGCGTGGCAGAAAACAGGACGTCAAGACCGCCAAGGGCGAAAACCCTTGCAGTGCAGCAGAAACAGGGAAATGGTGCGCTAGTGGACGGAAGGCTACTTCTTCGCCTCGCCGCGCACCTGCTTGGCGATGCGGTCGAGCACGGCGTTGACGAGCTTCGGCTCGTCGTCTTCGAAGAAGGCCCGGGCGATCTCGACATATTCCGTGACGATCACAGCCACCGGCACGTCCTTGCGGTCGAGAAGTTCGAAGACCCCGGCGCGCAGGATGGCGCGCACGGTGCTGTCCAGGCGCGAAAGCGCCCAGTCGTCCTGGAGAGCGGAGGCAATCAGCGGATCAAGGCGCAGTTGCTCGCGCACGACGCCGGAGACGATGGAGCGGAACCAGGCGGGATCGGCCTTGAGATAGGTTTCGCCGTCAATTTCCTGGCCGAGGCGATGCGCCTCGTATTCGGCGACAATCTCCAGAACACCGGCTCCGCCGACATCCATCTGATAGAGCGCCTGAACGGCAGCCAGCCGCGCAGCCCCGCGCTGGTTCGCCGTCTTCACCTGACGCTCCGGGTTTTCATTGCTCATTCGTATGCACCCAATTTCTTCTTCAGCTCGATCATCGTGAGAGCTGCACGAGCGGCAAATCCGCCCTTGTCCTTGTCCGAGCGGCGGGCGCGCACCCAGGCCTGCTCATCGTTTTCGACCGTCAGGATACCGTTGCCGATAGCCAGCGACTCGCTGACAGCGAGATCCATCAGTGCGCGGGAGGATTCGTTCGAAACGATCTCGAAATGATAGGTCTCGCCGCGGATGACCGTACCAAGCGCGACATAGCCATCATAGTGCGTGCCGCCATTATCCGCGCCATCGAGCGCAATGGCGATCGCCGCCGGAATTTCCAGGGCACCCGGAACGGTCACGACCTCGTAGGTCGCGCCAGCCTCTTTCAAAGCGAAGGTGGCACCGTCCAGAAGTGCATCTGCCATGTCGTCGTAGAAGCGGGCTTCGACGATCAAAATATGGGGAGCGTTGTCTCGCGCCATGCATCACCTTCGGTTTTTGAGGACTTTGCCACTCGGCAGGCCGCGGTCAAAACACGCCTGCCGACGAATGGCAAGTAAATTCGGATCATGGCTGAAATGCAAATACGGAAATCGCTGCAACAGGATAGCAGATGTGCAGGATCACCCCTCGCGGCGAGCCCTGCCGAACGCCTTGAAAAGGGCAAATCAAGGGCAGCTAAAATGAATAATTTGTAATTATATTTCAGCACGTTAGCCCATTGATTTCGCACGTCAGCTGACCCAATTCAAAATGCGTAACGCAGACGATCCCTGCATGACAGGCGACCGCCGCAGCTGATGAAAGGATACATCATGAACCGCGTTGCTAAAATCATCATCGCATCCGCCCTCTCCTCCCTCGCGCTTGCCGGCGTCAGCCGTGCTGAAAGCCTTGGCATGAACACCACAGGCGGCATCGACCAAACGCTGCGCAATTTCCACGGCACGGACTTCAACGTCCAGCAGTTCTACGCCTGGAACGGTGAGAACCCCGACGTAGAAGGTCCGCGCTCTGCTCCGCAGCGCTCGGCATACGATGTTCGCCGACTCCAGGCCTCGATCCATGCCAACCGAATGCTGACCCGTGAGCTCGCAAGTAAAGGGGTGAACGTCCATGATGTCGTCAACGCCGAACAGGCGGCGGACGGCAGCATCACCTTCTATACCAGCTGATCGGAAAGAGGCGGCGCAGTTCGCCGCGCCGCCTCTTTCAACAATTCTTCCGAAGCCTATTGAATTTCAGCTCGGATTGGTGGTCTCCTGACCCTCGTAAAGGGGAGAAGACATGCCGCGGGACATCAAACCGGTTCTCAATGTTGCCGATCTGACACTCGAGCGCTGGACACAGGGCGCCCTCTATGAGAGCGCCGATGCTTCGTTCGGCCGTCTGCTCGGCCTCTCCAATCTCGGAATCAGCTACAACGAAGTGCCGCCCGGCAAATCGAGCTGTCCGTTCCACAATCACCATGTCGAGGATGAATTGTTCTTCGTGATTGAGGGAACAGGCGAATATCGCTTCGGCAGCGAACGTTATCCAATCAAGAAGGGCGACACGCTCGGCGCACCGGCTGGGGGCAAGGAAACGGCACATCAAATCCTTAACACCGGCACGACGACGCTGATCTATCTCGGCATTTCGACGACGGCGAAGACGGAGGTCGTCGAATACCCCGACTCCGGGAAATTTCTTGCCAAAACAAATCACGAGGAAGCGCAGTCCGGCCGCTTCCGCTTCATCGGGCGCGCGGAAAGCGATCTCGACTATTGGGACGGCGAACCCGGCGCGTGAAATGGCGTTTTTCAGAGAACGATATCCATGGTCAGTATTCCTACCATCGAAACCCAGCGATTGATTCTGCGGCCCCACCGCCTCGAAGATTTCAATGATTATGTGAACTTGTGGAGCGATGAAGCCGTCGTCCGCTTCATCAGTGGCGTACCGTCGACGCGCGAGCAAACCTGGGCGAGGCTGATACGCAGCGCCGGCATGTGGCATTTCATGGGCTTCGGCTTTCTCGCAATCGAAGAGAAGGAAACGGGCCGGCTTATCGGCGAAGCGGGCTTCCACGAGGTGCGGCGGGACATGAAACCGTCCCTCGAAGGCACGCTGGAGACCGGATGGGTGCTGCTGCCGTCCGCGCATGGGCGCGGCTACGCCACCGAAGCCTTGAAAGCATTGCTTCGATGGGCTGAAGCGAATTTTCCTGGCAAGGCCGTGACCTGCATCATCAGCCCCGACAATGCGCCATCACTTCGCGTTGCCGAGAAACTCGGCTTTCGCGAGGTGGCGCGTTCCGACTATCACGGCGAAATCATTCTGCTTTCGCGGACGGGAACTCAGCCAGCCTAGCCGCATAGCGCGCCATCGTATCGACCTCGAAATTGACGAAATCGCCGGCCTTGCGCTCGCCCCAGGTCGTGACCTCAAGCGTGTGGCGGATCAACAGGACATCAAAATCGGCGCCGTCGACCGCGTTGACGGTCAGCGACGTGCCATCGAGCGCAATCGAGCCCTTCGGCGCCACGAATTTGGCGAGATGCTCCGGCGCGCGCAGCCGGTAGCGCGTAGCGTCGCCTTCAGCGGTCACCGAGAGGATTTCGGCTTTGCCATCGACATGCCCGGAAACGATGTGGCCGCCGAGCTCGTCACCGATTTTCAGAGAGCGCTCGAGGTTGACGCGCGTCCCCTCCTTCCAGGTCGCGATGGTCGTGAGCCGAAGCGCCTCCTCCCAGGCCTCGACCTCGAACCAGCGGCCGTTGCTGCCTTCGTCCGGCAGGCCGGTGACTGTCAGGCACACGCCCGAATGCGAAATCGACGCCCCCATATCGATGGTCGCCGGATCGTAAGCGGTGGCCACGCGGAGCTTGACGCCCTCGTTCATGGGGGAAACGGACTCGATCGTGCCGACGTCGGTGACAATTCCGGTGAACATCAAAGCTCTCTTTCGTATTCGTCCAGGCGGTCTTCGCCGAAAATAAACGTGCCCTTATGAGCAAAACCCGATGGCATGTCGGTCTTCCGCAGCGGCGATTCAATACCTCCCTCGCCGATCGTTCCCGGACCTTGATAAAGCTGGATGCGATCGACCAGGCCGGCGTTGAGGAAAAGCCGCGCCGTCTTCGCTCCGCCTTCCACGAGCAGCGAGGAGATGCCGCGCGAGGCGAGTGCAGGCAGCAGCACCTCGGGGTGGTAGGGACTGCAGGGAAGTATTTCGACGCCGGCAGACCGCAGGGGTGCGGCGCGAGCTTCGTCCATCTCTGGCCTTGCAACCACGATGACCGGCACGTCTCGCGCGGAGTTGACCAGTTTGCTGGTGAGCGGCAGCTCCAGCGCCGGATCAAGTACGATGCGGATCGGCGATTGCGATTCGAGGCCGGGCGTGCGCACTGTCAGCAGCGGGTCGTCGGCAATCGCAGTACCGATGCCGACGAGGATGGCATCTGTTTCGGCACGCAGTGAATGAACCTGCGCACGGGCGGCCGGTCCGGTGATCGCCACCTGTCCCCCGCCTTCCCGCCCGATCATGCCGTCAGCCGAAACGGCAAGTTTGAGAGTGACATAGGGGCGGTTCTTCGTCTGCCGGGTGAGATAACCGGCGAGCGCCCGCCGGCCCTCCTCCTCCAGCACCCCGGCATCAACCTCGATGCCCGCAGCGCGCAGCAACGCGATGCCCCGGCCGGAAACGCGTGGATCGGGATCGGTGACGGCAATGACGACGCGGGCGACGCCGTAGGCAATCAGGGCCTCCGCGCAGGGCGGTGTCTTGCCGTGGTGCGAGCAAGGCTCGAGTGTCACATAGGCGGTGGCGCCGCGGGCAAGCTCGCCTGCGTCGGCGAGCGCTTGCGGCTCCGCATGCGGGCGGCCACCCAGCGCGGTAACGCCGCGGCCGACGATCACGCCATCGCGAACGATCAGACAGCCGACGGAAGGGTTCGTCGAGGTCTGGCCGGTATGCCAGCGGGAGAGCCGGATCGCCGCGGCCATGAAACGCTCGTCGTGCGGCCCGACGCCCATGGCTCAAGTCTCCAGCGTGTCGCGGCTGATCTTCGCGTTGATCTCGGAGATGACCTTTTCGAAATCCTCGGCATGCGAGAAATCCCGGTAGACCGACGCATAGCGAACGAAGCCGACGTCATCGAGGCTTTTGAGGGCCTCGAGCACCTGAAGGCCAATGGCCTCGGAGCTGATTTCGACCTCACCGGAGCTTTCGAGGCGCCGTACGATGCCGGACACGGCGCGCTCGATGCGGTCGCGGTCGACCGGGCGCTTGCGCAGTGCGATCTCGAAGGACCGTACCAGCTTGTCGCGGTCGAAAGGCACCTTGCGTCCGGTCTTCTTGACGACCATCAGCTCGCGCAGTTGCACGCGCTCGAAGGTGGTAAAACGGCCCCCGCAATCGGGACAGATACGCCTGCGGCGGATGGACGTGTTGTCCTCCGCCGGGCGTGAATCCTTGACCTGGGTGTCTTCCGATCCGCAGAATGGGCAGCGCATGCGCTACTCTCAGCCGATGTAATCGTACATTGGGAAGCGGCCGGTCAGTTGAGTGACCTTGCCGCGGACTGCGGCTTCCACAGCTGCATTCCCCTCGTCGGAATTGGCGACCTTCAGGCCATCCAGGACCTCGACGATGAGATTGCCGATTTCCTTGAATTCCGCTTCCTTGAAGCCGCGCGTGGTGCCGGCCGGAGCGCCGAGACGCACACCCGAGGTGACGAAGGGCTTCTCAGGATCGAACGGAATGCCGTTCTTGTTGCAGGTGATGTAGGCGCGGCCGAGTGCCGCTTCCGCGCGCTTTCCGGTGGCGTTCTTCTTGCGAAGGTCGACGAGCATCAGGTGGTTGTCCGTGCCGCCGGAAACGACGTCGAGGCCGCCTGCGATCAGGGTTTCGGCCAGCGCCTTGGCATTCTTGACGATCTGGGCCGCGTAATCCTTGAATTCAGGCTGCAGCGCTTCACTGAAGGCAACGGCCTTGGCGGCAATGATGTGCATCAGCGGACCGCCCTGGAGACCCGGGAAGACGGCCGAGTTGAACTTCTTCGCCAGATCTTCGTCATTCGTCAGGATCACACCACCGCGCGGGCCGCGGAGCGACTTGTGGGTCGTCGTCGTCGCGACATGGCAGTGCGGGAACGGCGACGGATGCTGGCCACCGGCGACGAGGCCGGCGATGTGGGCCATGTCAACCATCAGGTAGGCACCGACGGAGTCGGCGATCTCGCGGAAACGCTTCCAGTCCCAGATACGCGAGTAAGCGGTGCCGCCGGCGATGATGAGCTTCGGCTTGTGCTCTTGGGCCTTGCGGGCGACTTCGTCCATATCGAGCAGGTTGTCGCCCTCGCGGACGCCGTAGGAAACGACGTTGAACCACTTGCCGGACATGTTGACCGGCGAACCATGCGTCAGGTGACCGCCCGAGTTGAGGTCGAGGCCCATGAAGGTGTCGCCCGGCTGCAGCAGCGCCAGGAAGACCGCCTGGTTCATCTGCGAACCGGAATTCGGCTGGACGTTCGCAAAATTGACGCCGAAGAGCTTCTTGGCACGTTCGATCGCCAGTTCTTCAGCGATATCGACGAACTGGCAGCCGCCGTAGTAGCGCTTGCCCGGATAGCCTTCCGCATACTTGTTCGTCATGATGGAGCCCTGGGCTTCCAGCACCGCGCGGGAAACGATGTTTTCCGAGGCGATCAGCTCAATCTCATGCCGCTGGCGGCCGAGTTCCTTCTGGATCGCGCCGAAGATTTCCGGATCGGTATCGGCGAGCGAACGATTGAAGAAGGTTTCGGTAGAAGCATTTGTCATCGGCGGGCTCCTCAACTGGAATGGGCGAAGCTTTAGCGTTCCGCCCTGCCAAGAGCAATACGAAGAACGACATTTGCTAGGCAAAGAGCGCGAGGCGGCAACCGCCGAACAAAAAACCGCGCTCGAAGGCGCGGTCTTCAAAAGATTGCAGTAAGCCGCCTATCTTATTGTACCGGCTGCTCCATGCCCTGGGTCGTGTCGAGGGCGAGCTCGTCGTTGCCGTCGAGATGATAGATGTCGTCGCGGAACTGAACGATACCGTCCGGCATGCCCCAGGCGGAGATGTAGACGAAATAGACCGGCACTTCCTCGGCAAGCGTAATCGGCGTGTTGACCCGGCTTGCGATGACCTGTTCCATCTGCTGACGCGACCAGCCGGGGGTTTCGCGCAACAGCCAGTTCGAAAGGTCGCGGACGTTCTGGACGCGGACGCAGCCCGAACTATCGAAGCGCATCAGCTTGTTGAACAGGCCCTGCTCCGGCGTGTCGTGCATGTACTCGTTGTTCGGGTTGTGGAAATTGATCTTCGTGGAGGCCATGGCATTGTTCTTGCCAGGGTCCTGACGAAACATCAGGTTCGGAGCCTTTTCAGCGTTCCAATCGATCGTTTCCGGCGCCACTTCGTTGCCCTTGCCGTCCAGGAGACGAATGTTGTTGCGCTCGAGATAGGTCGGGTCCTTGCGCATCAGCGGCACGATGTCCTTCTCGATGATCGAGCGCGGTGCCGTCCAGTAAGGATTGAGGATGACCTCGTAGATCTTCGAGTTGATGATGTGCGTGGGGCGGGTGATACGGCCGACGATGGCCGCATGACGCGTCGCCACGCTGCCGTCCTCGACTGCCTCGACATAGGCGGCGGGAATGTTGACCATGACGTGGCGGCGGCCGAGATCTTCCGGGAAGGTCTGCATGCGGATCAGGTTGGTATTCAGCTGCTGCAGGCGCACCTCGACAGGAATATTCAACGCCTTCAGGGTGAATTCGCCAATGACGCCATCGGCAGGCAAGCCATGACGGGCCTGGAAGCGCTTGACCGCGCCGTCAACATAGGAATCGAAGGCGGAAGACATGCCGGCTTCCTGCGGAAGGTCGCCGGTGATGGCCAGGCGCTGGCGCAGGGCCTGGACAGAAGGATCCGTCACGCCGAGCTGCAGACGCTGCTCGCCGGGATTGACCTGAGGCCAGCCGCCGGCGGAGGCGATCTGCTGATACTGCATAATCCCCTGCTGGATGCTCGGAACTGCCTGCGGGCTGAGGATCGGCGTATTGGAAACAACAGCGGCCGCCGTACGCGATGCCGCCTTGGCGTCGAACTGGTCGTCCCAATCGCCGCGGCGCGGTGCGTTGATCAGCGCATCGAGCGCCGACTGCGCAAAAGCCGGGGCGGCGATTGCGCTGGCTCCGACGGTTGCTGCAGACGCTAGAAAAGCGCGGCGCGAGAGAGCTTCAATACCATTCTTCTTCGACATATTCCCAACCACTGAATGCCGCAGCCTGAAAGGAAAACCGCGGGTTTGCGATTCACTGCGTCGCAACGCAGTCCAGTATCATTCCGTTTTTCGGCACGTCACCATTTTTGCGCGTCCGGACATCACAAGATTGCGAGCCGGAAGCGCGGACTACCCTGAATTACTGTGCCGGAAAGCGCCGCTTACGGTGCATTCCGCTCTCACACCAATATGGCCGATTCGTGTCGCATGACGCCCCGTATTGACAAACGCCGGCAGGTGAGCCGCACGGACAAAGCCATATCGATCGTCGAACCGTGCTGGTCAATAGCGGCTAAAAAGCGGCCTGGATACGGGCGACAACGCTTGGCTGCGATGCGTTGCAAAGATGACACGCCTACCCCGAACGGACAAAACCGGACGCGCAGGGACGCATCCGGTTTTCTTAGACCCTGGAGGAGGTCTTCGGAGGAGGTCTTCGCCCTAGAGGCGGTACATGATGCTGTCGTTCCAGAAGCGGTCGAGGCGCTGCAGGAGCTTGTTCATCTGGGTGAACTCGTCGGTGCCGATGCCGCCGACCTTGTCGATCGAGGTGATGTGGCGCTCGTAGAGCCTAGCGACCGTTTCGGCGATCTCGGCGCCGGTGTCCGTCAGGCTGATGCGGACGGAGCGGCGGTCGATGCGCGAGCGCTGGTGATTGATGAAACCAAGGTCGACAAGCTTCTTGACGTTGTAGGAAACGTTCGAGCCGAGATAATAGCCACGCGAGCGCAGCTCGCCTGCGGTCAGCTCGGAATTGCCGATGTTGAAAAGGAGCAGTGCCTGGATCGCATTGACGTCGCTGCGGCCCTGACGGTCGAACTCGTCCTTGATGACATCCAGAAGGCGGCGGTGAAGACGTTCAACCAGATGAAGGGATTCCATGTAAAGATCACGGATGTCCTGGTCCTGCTGGTCACGGAAGTTCGATGCCGCCTGCGGCTTGATTTTCGTATTCATGATGACTGCCTCACTGTTTTGTTTGGCGGTGTTGGTTTTCTTCCCGCCTTGAGTGAGACCCTATCGAATACAAATAAAATTCTACTTAAACTGCAGGCTTAACAGCACCTTACCGGAAACCCCGCGTTGTATCAGGGTAAATCAACGCTTACCTGGCGGCGGTGGCGGCGATTTTCCAGCC
Organism: Rhizobium sp. SVR5-2C; assembly: GCF_056755115.1. Taxonomy (NCBI): domain Bacteria; kingdom Pseudomonadati; phylum Pseudomonadota; class Alphaproteobacteria; order Hyphomicrobiales; family Rhizobiaceae; genus Rhizobium; species Rhizobium sp. SVR5-2C. The sequence goes on from NZ_JBNDHT010000006.1 coordinate 71,079, forward strand.
AGAGCACAAGGCGGAAAACCAGGTAGAGAAGCGCAACCACGCCATGCAGTAGGATGATGAGTCTGTTGGCGCCGAAGGTCTCGGGAAGCATGCCGTACATCAGGATCTGCCCACCGGCTGCGAGCACCCAGAGAACGGGGCCCCAGGAAACCGTCAGCCAGAGACCGAGCGCCGCGACGGGGAAGAGAACGGCAAGGCTGGTGGCCGCGACCTTCCACGGAAGGCTCAGCAGATCGAAGCGCCCTGCCCCGGCCAGCGAATAGCCAACGAGCATCGCCCAGTATTGCAGGCCGAGACAGAAGCAGGAGATCGCGACCAGCCTCAGGAAGAGGATGAAGAGAATGTCCGTTAGCGTCCGCTTCGGCATTGTCGGAGAATCATGTTCCATGGCGCAGACGTTAGGTTTCCAGTTGGGCCAGCGGCTTGTCGCCCGCGGCCAATCGCCCGGTTTGGTTTTCCAGGCTGTCGTGATAATGAGCGCACCGAGAAATAGAATGGTCAGGGACCAAAGACAATGCAGGACAAGACCCATCTCGTCGACGAAATCACCGGACACCGCCGCATGCGGCGAAACCGCAAGGCGGATTGGACGCGCCGGCTGGTGCAAGAAAATCGTTTGACGGTGGACGACCTGATATGGCCGGTCTTCGTGGTCCCCGGCTCCGGCATCGTCGAGCCGATCCCGGCCATGCCCGGCGTCAACCGCGTGAGCGTCGACAAGCTGGTCGAAGCGGCCAAGGAAGCGGCCGATCTCGGCGTACCGGCGATCGCAACCTTCCCGAACATCGAGATGGCGCTGCGCGACGAAACCGGCTCCAACAGTCTCGAAGCCAACAACCTCATCAACCAGGCGACGATCGCACTGAAGAAGCACGTGCCTGACATCGGCGTGATCACCGATGTCGCCCTCGACCCCTTCACCAGCCACGGGCATGACGGCATTCTGCGCGGCGGCGAGATCGTCAATGACGAGACGGTCGATCAGGTGGCGCGTGCTGCCGTCATGCAGGCCGATGCCGGTTCCGACATCATCTCGCCCTCGGAAATGATGGACGGGCGGATCGGCGCCATCCGCCGGGCGCTCGACGCCGCAGGGCATCAGAATGTCGGCATCATGAGTTATGCGACGAAATTCGCATCGGCCTTTTATGGCCCCTATCGCGAGGCGATTTCGACCGGCGGCCTGCTGAAGGGCGACAAGAAGACCTATTACATCGACCCCGCCAACGGCACCGAGGCGATCCGCGACGCCGCTCTCGATGTCGAGGAAGGCGCCGACATGCTCATGGTCAAGCCCGGCCTGCCCTATCTCGATATCTGTTGGCGGATGAAGGAGGCCTTCGGCCTTCCGACCTTCGCCTATCAGGTTTCCGGCGAATACACCCAGATCAAGGCTGCGGCCATGAATGGCTGGATCGATGGTGAACGGGTGATGATGGAAACGCTGCTGGCCTTCAAGCGCGCAGGCTGCGACGGGATCCTGACCTATTTCGCGATCGAGGTCGCCAGACAGCTCGCCAAGCGGTGAATTCACACATTATTGTATCTCCGGCCGCCGATACCATATCTTTGGCATCGTTTTTCCGAAGGAGACCTCGATGAGCATCAACCCGAACCCGCTCTATGCTGCACCGGAGGACTGGCGCGCCTACAGCGGCACGCTCAGCCGACGGGTTTTTGCATTCATTCTCGACTACATCATCGTCCTGCTGCTCTGCATTCCTGCCGCAGTGGTGCTGTTTTTCCTCTCCATCCTGACATTCGGCTTGGGCTTTCTGCTCTATCCGGCGCTCTTCGTGCTGGTTGCCGGTCTCTACTTCGGCCTGACGGTCGGCGGGCCAAGCCAGGCTTCGCTAGGCATGCGAGCTATGGGTATCGCGATCGTCCGCGTCGATGGACGGCCGATGGATTTCCTCACAGCGATCGTGCATCTGGCGCTGTTCTGGATCCTGAACTCGGTACTGACGCCGCTCATTCTGCTTGCCGGTCTCTTCATCGAACGCAGCCGCCTGATCCACGACCTCCTCGTCGGGACGGTTACGGTACGCACCGCCTGAGAGCCGCGCAATATAGTCCGCCACCGGTCTTTGCTGTCCGGTTGGCGATGCCATATCAACAAGAATGGAAAACGGATAGCGAAGACAGTTTAGCCGCGCTGTTGACGTTTTTTATTCTTAGGTCATGCTGTTATAAGGAAGACAGCGCAAAGGGGCACCTTTCCGGCAGATGAATACGCAGGTCTCGCCATCACCGCAGTTTTATCTGACTGCTCCGGCTGCATGCCCGTATTTGCCGCATGAGATGGAGCGGAAGGTTTTCACACATCTCGTCGGCCCGCGTGCTGCCGAAATGAACGACATCCTCACGCAAGGCGGCTTCCGCCGTTCGCAGAACATCGCCTATCGTCCTGCCTGCGAAGCCTGCCGCGCCTGCGTCTCCGTGCGTATCCTCGCCCAGGAGTTCCAGCCGACAAAGTCGATGAAGCGCGTGCTGGCGGCCAATGCCGACATCATCGCCACCGAATTTCCGGCGCAGCCGTCCAGCGAGCAATACTCTCTCTTCCGCCGCTATCTCGACTACCGCCACCAGCAAGGCGGCATGTCCGATATGACGGTGCTCGACTATGCGATCATGGTGGAAGATACGCATGTGAACACCAGGATCATTGAATACCGCAGACGGGAAGAAGGCTCGGGCCTCGAGGCCCGTCCGCGGGGCGAACTCCTGGCTGCCGCTCTGACCGATTCGATGAGCGACGGCCTCTCCATGGTCTATTCCTATTTCAATCCGCAATATGACAAGCGCTCGCTTGGCACCTTCATGATCCTCGACCACGTAAAACGGACGCAAGCGCTCGGTCTTCCACATGTCTATCTCGGTTACTGGGTTCAGGGATCGCGCAAAATGGACTACAAGACGCGCTTCCAGCCGCAGGAACACCTGACCCCGCGCGGCTGGGAACGTTTCGATCCCGCCTCGCTGTCCGAAAGTACGCACGACTAAATGTTTCTCCCTGCCCTTTCCGATCATCGGAAGGGTCTCGCCCTGACGGCCGTCGGCGGCTTGGCTCTTTCCATGGACATTCCGCTCGTGCGTCTTGCGCACGGAGACATGTGGTCGATCCTCGGCCTTCGCAGCATCGCCACAGTTCTGGTGACTCTGCTTATCGTCGCAGCGATCCGGATTTTTCGCGGGAAATGGCCCGTCCTGATCCCCGGCCGGCACGGCATCGTTGCCGGGTTGCTCTATGGTCTGTCGACTCTGACTTTCCTGCTGTCGGTCTTCAATACGGCAACGGCCAACGTCGTCTTCATCGTCGCCTTCAATCCGATGTTCGGGGCTCTGCTTTCCTGGATCTTCCTCAAGGAACGGCCGCCGGTTTCCACCTTGTTGACGATGGCTGCCATGATTTTCGGCGTGGGGCTGATCGTCCATGACGGCATATCGAGCGGGCATATCCTTGGCGACGCGATGGCGCTGCTGAGCGCCCTTATCCTTGCCTCGGCAATCACCGTCGGCCGCGCCTCACGGTGTGACATGGGCTTCGTGCCGCTTCTTGCTGCAATCTTTCCGGCGACCCTCGGCTTCGGGATGGCCTTGCCTGCCGGCATTTCGGTCGACCACCCTGCCTGGATCATCTTCAATGGCGCCATCGTGATGCCTGTGGCCTTCTGGTGTCTGGCAACAGGCCCGCGCTACCTCTCCGCGCCCGAGGTCGGCATGTTCTATCTGCTGGAGACCGTGCTCGCGCCGATCTGGGTCTGGTTCATCTTCGCCGAAGCGCCAGCGACGATGACGCTCGTCGGCGGCGCGATTTTGATCGCAGCGATCATGACGCATTCGCTGTGGAGAGCCCGTGGAGGCAGCCTTCGGCCGGCAACGCAATAGGCGCGGCTTGCCGCCCTTAAGCCTTCATGTTATAACGCCGTTATCACGAGGGATAAGACAATGAACATCACCATCCGCAAGATCGGCAATTCCGAAGGCGTCATTATTCCGAAGGAAGTATTGCAGCGGCTTGGGTTGAGTAGCGGCGATAGTCTAGAACTTCGCGAAAGCGATGGCAGCATTCAGTTGATTCCGGAGTCTCCGGACCTGGCAGAACAGCTACGCGCTGCCCGAATTGGCATGGAGAAGTATCGGGTTGCGCTGCGCGAACTCGCCAAATGACCCGTTTGAAATGGCTCAGTCGCGACGCAATCGAAAAAATCCATGATGAGCAACTCGCCGAACACGGCGGGTTGGCCGGGTTACGCGACGCCAATGCCTTGGAAACCGGTCTCGCTCGGCCGCTCAACAAAGCCGCCTACGGCGAGGACGACATCTTTGTCCTCGCCGCTGCATATCTTAACGGCATTGTACGAAACCATCCTTTTATCGATGGCAACAAACGTACTGGCTACCTCGCGGCGTTCACCTTCCTGTATGTAAACGGCTATCTTATTGAAGCCGAAAACGCACAGATTGTGGCCTTCGTCCTCTCGGTGGCCGCCGGAGAGATCGATGAAGAAGGCGCTACCCGCTTTCTGCGTGATTTCAGCGTGCCTTTAGCTGGCTAGGCGGTTCGTCTGTTCCAGCACGCGTTCCAAGCCTAGCATCACATTCTTCCAGCCCTGACGGGTTTTCTCTTCGAAGGATGCCCATTCCGCGCACATTTCGTGAGCCAGCGTCAGCCGACTGCCCTCTCCGAGCGGTTCGATCTTGATGTCGACGCGGTCGGCATTGTGGTCGTGCTCCTCGGCGGAAAAGCTGAAGGCTATGTGTCTCGGCCGACGAAGCTCCAGGAATATCCCCGAATGACAGGCATCGCCGGTGAGGCGCCGGTCAACGATAAGGAAGCGCCCGCCGACACGCGGGTTGATTTCGGCGCGGACAACGTGTCCTTGCTCCGTGGCGAAAAGAAAGCGCTTGGCGACCTGCGGGTTAAGCCACGCGTCGTAGATGACCGAAGGCGGGGCATTGTAGGTATGGTCGACGTGCAGCTTGATGGTATTGCAAGACATTGATGCTCCTCCCTGTGGGGGCAATGCTCGCAAAGCAATGCCCGACGTCATTCCAGCCGCCTTCGGAATGAACCTATCCCTCTTTTTTGGTAACAGGGGTGAGATAGAGGATGCGATCCGCTCGCCAAGAGTGGATCGCCAATTTGTTATTGCAGTCAGCCGTTGAATTTGCCGCTGCGCGGGAAGCCCTTGGGGACGGTGCGGCCCGCCGAAGCGCGGTCGGCCAGCCACTCGGTGAGCTCTTCCTTGTTTTTCGTGAATGTGCGGCCCGCGCTGTCTTCCCAGACGAGGCCCTCGGCAATCGCGAAGGAGCGGACGTCGGAAATACCGCCGTCCTTGTAGCGCTGCAGACGCACTCCCTTGCCGCGAGCCATCTCCGGGACCTGCGCCAGCGGGAAGACCAGCATCTTGCGGTTTTCGCCGACGACGGCGAGGTGATCGCCGCTGACGGGAACGACAAGCTTGGTCTCGTCAGGCATGGAAACATTCATGATCTGCTTGCCCTTGCGGGTGTTGGCGGCCATTTCCGATTCCGCCACCACAAAGCCGTTGCCGGCGGTCGAGACGATCAGCTGCTTGCGCGCCGGATCATGAACGAAGGCCGTCAGCACATCCTGATCGTTATCCATGTCGACCATGATGCGCAGAGGCTCGCCGTGACCGCGCCCGCCGGGCAGCTTGTCGCCGCCGAGCGTAAAGACCTTGCCGCCAGTCGTGAGGACAAGGATCTTGTCCGTCGTCTGTGCCGGGAAGGCGATCTTCAATGCATCGCCTTCCTTGAATGTCAGGCTTGCGGTGTCGGAGATGTGGCCCTTCAGCGCACGGATCCAACCCTTTTCGGAGACCACAACGGTGATCGGCTCCTTCTCGATCATCGCATGCTGAATGGCTTGCTCGTCAGCCTCGGGCGCCTCGGCGAACTGCGTGCGGCGGCGACCGAGCTCGGTCGCCTTGGCGAACTTCTTCTTTACCTCGCCGATTTCCCAGGCAACCGTCTGCCACTGCTTTTCATCGGAGGCGAGCAGCGCCTCGATGCCTGCCTTCTCCTTGGTCAGCTCATCGAACTCGGTGCGGATTTCGAACTCTTCGAGCCTGCGCAGGGAGCGCAGCCGCATATTGAGGATCGCCTCGACTTGATTGTCCGTCAGCCCCCAGCGTGCCACCATCACCGGCTTGGGCTCGTCCTCCTCGCGGATGATGCGGATCACCTCGTCGATGTTCAGATAGGCGATCAGCAAGCCGCCGAGGATTTCGAGGCGCCGGTCGATCGCCGCAAGGCGGAAACGCGAACGGCGCTGCAGGACCTCCCGGCGGTGATCGAGCCATTCCTTCAGCACCTCGTTCAGCGCCATGACGCGCGGGATGCGCCCCATCGACAGAACGTTCATGTTCAAGGGGAAGCGGCTCTCGAGCTCCGTCAGCTTGAACATCGATTCCATCAGGATCGTCGGATCGACGCTGCGGCTCTTCGGCACGAGCACGACGCGAACGTCTTCGGCGGACTCGTCGCGGATATCCTCGAGCAGCGGCAGCTTGCGGGCAATCAACAGCTCGGCGATCTTTTCGATGAGCCGCGACTTTTGCACCTGGAAGGGAATTTCGGTGACGACGATCTGGTAGCCGCCACGGCCCAGATCCTCGATCTGCCATTTGGCGCGCACCCGGAAGCCACCGCGGCCGGTGCGGTAGCTTTCGACGATGCTCTCGCGGCTGTCGATGATAATACCGCCCGTCGGGAAGTCAGGCCCCGGAACGAACTCGACCAGCTTTTCGACGGTGGCATCGGGATGCTTGATCAGATGCAGCGCCGCATCGCAAAGTTCGTGCGCGTTGTGCGAGGGAATGGACGTCGCCATGCCGACGGCGATACCGGAGGAGCCGTTCGCGAGAAGGTTGGGGAAAGAGCCCGGCAGAACCGTCGGCTCCTGGTCTTCCTCGTTGTAGGTCAGGCGGAAGTCGACGGCGTCCTGTTCGATGCCTTCGAGGAGCAGCGCCGTGACGTCGGTCATGCGTGCTTCCGTATAGCGGTAGGCGGCGGCATTATCGCCGTCGATATTGCCGAAGTTGCCCTGCCCGTCGACGAGCGGATAACGCTGGGAGAAATCCTGCGCGAGACGCACCAGCGCATCGTAGACAGACTGGTCGCCATGCGGGTGGAACTTACCGATGACGTCACCCACGATGCGGGCGCATTTCTTGAAGGCCGCGTTTGGCCGTATGCCCATCTCGCTCATGGCGTGGATGATGCGGCGATGAACGGGCTTCAGACCATCGCGCACGTCCGGAAGCGCGCGGTGCATGATGGTCGAAAGTGCATAGGCCAAGTAACGCTCTTCGAGCGCGGCCTTCAGATCAACCGGTTGAATATTGTCGTCATCCCCGCCGGAGGGCGGCAAAATCTCTTGTCCCATAGGCTCTGCCTAGCCCAGAAGACGCTTCACGGCAAGGAATCAAGGGGGCTGGCCTGTGGATGACGTAACGGAAGGCGAGCAAAAAAAGCGACAAGCATTGCTTTCAATTTGGACTTCGGTTGCTGTTCCCTTCAACAGAATTTTAGAGACCTGCAAATATAAACCGCGTTCGATCCGTAGTAACTTCGCTGCACTCCCAACCGCCACCAAAGGATTTATCGATGACTTTTTTCCGGACCACCCGGCTGATGCTGTCTGGCGCCGCATTTCTGTCGCTCGCCGGCTCCGCGTTCGCGCTCGACGGACAGGATCTTCTGAAGAAGTTGAATGCCGCCTATAGCGCCGAGGGCGGAACGATCGCTGCCGAAGGCATTGATGTCGATGATACGACCATGACCTTGAAGAATGCCAGCTTTAAGCCGAATGGCGGCGAGGCCTTCACGATCGGCGATATCGCGCTCACCGGCGTCGAAGAGGACGAGGACGGCGGCTATTACGTCGAGGAAGCCAAGTTCCCGGACATCAACGCGGCCCAAGACGGCGCGACGATCACCGCATCCGAACTGACGATCGGCGGCATCTCCATCCCGGCCGATGCGAACGGCCAAGGGCTCGACTCGATGCTGCTCTACGAGACCGCTCACATCGGCCCGGTCAAGGTCGTCAAGGACGGCAAGGAAGCCTTCTCCATCGGCGACACAAAGATGAACCTCACGCTGCGCGAGGATGAATCCGGCTTCGACTTCGACGGCGCGTTCAAAGGCATGAAGGCAGATCTCAGCGATGCGCCGGATCCGCAGGCGAAGGAAGCGATCGAGAAGCTCGCCCTCCAGCACGTCAACGGCGATGTCACCGTGAAAGGCGCGTGGGACCTCGCTCCGGGAGCGATCGACATCTCAGAACTCACGTTTGATTTCACCAATATCGGCCGCCTGAACCTTGCCCTCAAAATCTCCGGCTACACCCTGCCCTTCGTGAATTCTCTGCGCGAAGCGGCCAAGGCGTCCGAGACGAATCCGAACAAGGAAGAAGCGCAGCAGGCGCTCGGGCTCGCCATGCTCGGCCTCATGCAGCAGCTTTCATTCAGCGGCGCCGAAATCCGCTTCGACGATGCTTCGATCACCAAGCGTGCCCTCGAATATGCAGGTGCCCAGCAAAACATATCGGCAAAGCAGATGGCGGACGCGCTGAAGGCAATGGCACCGATCGCTCTGGCGCAGCTCAATATCCCCGAACTGCAGAATGCGATCTCGGCAGCGATCAATACCTATCTCGACGATCCGAAAAACTTCGTCGTCAGCGCTTCTCCGGCGCAGCCGGTCCCCTTCCCGACCATCATGGGCGCGGCAATGGGCGCACCGGACACGCTGCCCAACGTCCTCGGCGTGAAGGTGACGGCCAACCAGTAGGGTTCGAAGTTCAAAAGTAAGCCCGGCATCGCTGCCGGGCTTTCTGTTCAATGGGACGCACCGGAGACGGCAGCAGCTCCCTGCTTGTCATGAAGCGCAAAGCGATCAAGCATGTGCGCGCTCGCCGCATTGAGCCCTTTGACATCGACATCGATTCCCTTGCGGCGGTATCTCAGGACAACCTTGTCCAAAGCGCCCACTGCAGTGATATCCCAGAAGTGCGCTCTGCTGACGTCGATCGTCACTGTCTTGACCGGTTCCTCGAAATCGAAGGACATCGAGAAGCTCTCCGCCGACGCGAAAAACACCTGTCCATCGACCGAGTATGTCCGTGCGCTTCCATCTGCGGTCAGAGCGGAGTGAACGTGGAAAAGGCCGGCAACCTTGCCCGCGAAGAAGACACCCGACAGCAGAACGCCGACAAGCACGCCCTTCGAAAGGTCATGCGTGGCGACTACCGTTACGACAGTTGCGAGCATCACGAATGAAGATGACGGCGGGTTCCGGCGAACGTCGAGAATGGAGCGCCAGGAAAATGTTCCGATCGAAACCATGATCATGATCGCCACAAGCGCCGCCATGGGAACGACGCGCAGGATGTCGTCGAGCACGAGAAGCAGAACGAGAAGGAAGGCACCGGCAACGAAGGTCGAAAGGCGGCCGCGTCCACCTGAGGCAATGTTGATGCCCGACTGACCGATCATGGCGCAGCCGCCCATGCCGCCGATCAGGGCGGAGGCGATGTTGCTGGCGCCCTGCCCAAAGCACTCCTGGCTCTTGTTGCTCTGCGTATGGGTCATGTCGTCCACGATCTGGGCGGTCAGCAGCGACTCCAGCAGGCCGACGGCAGCGAGGCCGATAGAATAAGGGAAAATGATCCGGAGCGTTTCGAAGGTCAGCGGCACCTGCGGGATGGTGAACACCGGCAGGCTCGTCAGCAGTTCGCCAAGATCGCTTACGGTGCGGACATCGAGACCCAACGAGATGGTTACCGCGGTCAGTACCGCAATTGCGACCAGCGGTGACGGGATGACTTTCGTCACGTAAGGAAAAAGGTAGATGATCGCGAGCGCAACCGCGATCATCACATAGGTTGTCTGCGGCATGCCGATGAGTTCCGGCAGCTGCGCCATGAAGATCAGGATCGCGAGAGAATTGACGAAGCCCGTCATGACCGAGCGCGATACGAACCGCATCAGACGGCCCAGCTTCAGCATTCCGGCGATCAACTGCAAGACGCCCATCAGGATCGTGGCAGCGAAGAGATATTGCAGGCCATGCTCTCGGACGAGCGATCCCATGAGGACCGCGGTCGCAGCCGTAGCTGCGGAAATCATGCCAGGACGTCCACCGACGATCGCCGAGACGCAGGCAATGGCGACGGAGGCAAAGAGACCTATTTTCGGATCGACGCCTGCAATCACAGAGAAGCCAATAGCTTCCGGGATGAGGGCAAGAGCCACGACGATGCCGGACAGAATGTCGCCGCGAATGTTCGAGAACCATTCGCGCCTGTAAGCGGAGAGTTTGCTCATATCAGATTTTTCACAAGGTTCAGCGCAACCGGACTGAATCCGGCTCAACATAGGGAGAAATGTTGTGCGTTGTCTGGCGGATCGGCGGCCAGAAGAGCCACCCGGAGTTTCACCGGGTCCGGGGCGAATGCGAGACGTATAGTTGCAGCGTTTTGTCGTTGCAACATGAAAAAGCCCGGCAGCGATGCCGGGCTTTTCAATCTGTCCTGACGAGGACCTCAGTCCTTCTTGACCGGCGGGATCGGGCGGATCGCCAGTTCGCGCAACTGCGTCGGCGTCGCAGGCGTGGGAGCGCCCATTAGCAGGTCCTCTGCCTGCTGGTTCATCGGAAACAGCGAAATCTCGCGCAGGTTCTTCGCGCCGACGAGGAGCATGACGATGCGGTCGATGCCGGCAGCCATGCCGCCATGCGGCGGTGCGCCATACTGGAAGGCGCGGTAAAGGCCGCCGAAGCGCTCTTCGACGTCCGCATGGCTGAGGCCGACCTTTTCGAAGGCCTTCACCATCAGTTCCGGCGACTGGTTACGGATCGAGCCCGAGGCGATTTCGAAGCCGTTGCAAACCATGTCGTACTGGAAGGCCTTGATCGTCAGCGGATCCTGGTTCGCCAGCGCATCGAGGCCGCCCTGCGGCATCGAGAACGGGTTGTGCGCGAAGTCGACCCGCTTCTCGTCTTCATTCCATTCGAAGAACGGGAAGTCGACGATCCAGCAGAGTTCGAAACGGTCGCGGTCGATGAGGTTCAGCTCGTCGGCAGCGCGGTTGCGGGCTTCGCCTGCGAACTTGTAGAACTTGTCCGGCTCGCCGGCGACGAAGAAGCAGGCGTCGCCATCACCGAGACCGAGCTGGGTGCGGACCGCATCCGTGCGCTCTTCGCCGATGTTCTTCGCCAACGGGCCGGCGCCTTCGAGCTTGTCACCTTCCTTGCGCCAGAAGATATAGCCGAGGCCGGGCTGACCCTGGCTCTGCGCCCAGGCGTTCATGCGGTCGCAGAAGGCGCGGCTGCCGCCGGTCTTTGCCGGGATCGCCCAGATCTCAACCTTCGGGTTGGACGCGATCATGTTGGCGAAGACCTTGAAGCCGGAGCCGGCGAAGTGCTCGGTCACCTGTTCCATGACGATCGGGTTGCGCAGGTCCGGCTTGTCGGAACCATACATGCGGACCGCGTCATCATAGGGGATGCGGCGGAACGTCTGGGTGACCGGCTTGCCTTCGGCGAATTCTTCGAAGATGCCGCGGATGACCGGCTCCATCGTGTTCCAGACATCTTCCTGCTCGACGAAGCTCATTTCGAGGTCGAGCTGGTAGAATTCGCCCGGCAGGCGATCGGCGCGCGGGTCTTCGTCGCGGAAGCAGGGCGCGATCTGGAAGTAACGGTCGAAACCGGCGACCATCAGCAGCTGCTTGTACTGCTGCGGGGCCTGCGGCAGGGCATAGAAACTGCCGGGGTGGATGCGGCTCGGGACGAGGAAGTCGCGCGCGCCTTCCGGCGAGGAGGCCGTCAGGATCGGCGTCGAATATTCGGTGAAGCCAACGTCTTCCATGCGGTTGCGCATGTCGCGGATGATCTTCGTGCGCGTAACGATGTTCTTGTGCAGCGTCTCGCGGCGAAGATCGAGGAAGCGGTACTTGAGGCGGACATCTTCCGGATAGTCGGGTTCGCCGAAGACCGGCAGCGGCAGCTCCTTGGCAGCGGAAAGAACCTCGATCTCCTGCGCGTAGAGCTCGATTTCGCCGGTCGCCATTGCCTTGTTGATGGTGTCTTCCGTGCGAGCCTTCACAAGACCGTCGATGCGGAGGACCCATTCGCCGCGCACGGTTTCGGCCATCTTGAAAGCGGGCGAATCCGGATCGGCGACGACCTGTGTGATGCCGTAGTGATCGCGTAGGTCGATGAAGAGAACGCCGCCATGGTCGCGAACGCGGTGGACCCAGCCGGAAATGCGGGCGGTAGAGCCGACGTCCGACTTGCGGAGGGCGGCGCATGTGTGGCTGCGATAGCGATGCATTATTTCAATTCCCGGTATCTGCTGAGACGGCTGCAAGGGCAAAAATGACCCTCAAGCGCCGACAAGAAAATCGGGCGGAAAAGCGCATGGACGGTCTGATTTGTCAAGGCTTGGGCCGCAGGGACTGCCACTTTGGGGTGGTTTATTCCGAGCCCCGGGTAAAGGCAAGTGCGGCAGTTTGGTCTTCGCTTCCTTATTGATGAAATCCGCAGTCAACTTTAAAGATGGCGCCACCACCATGACCGGAGTGCCCCCATGCCCCTTCTCACCCGTCGCAATCTGCTGAAGGCGTCCGCCGTTGCTGGCGCTTATGGCATCGGGATAGGCGCCGCAGGCAAATTCGGTTTGGCCGGAGCGGGACAGCAGCCACAAGTGCTGAAGGCGGTGAAGACCGAGGCCTCGCTCACCGACGCGGGCCCGACGAAGGACATCATGACCTGGGGCGACCAAGGCATGCCGCCGGTCTTGCGCATGCAGCGCGGCAAGCCGTTTGCGGCACGGCTGACCAACAGCCTGGACGAACCGACGACGATCCACTGGCACGGGCTGCGCATCGACAACGAGATGGACGGCGTGCCATTCATGACGCAGCCTTATGTCTATACCGACGACAGCTTCGACTACGCCTTCACGCCGCCCGACGCCGGCACCTTCTGGTACCATCCGCATTGCAATACGCTGACGCAGATGGGCCACGGCATGACGGGGGTTATCGTCGTGGAGGATCCTGCGGACCCGGTCTTCGACGCGGAAATCGTGCTCAACCTGCGCGACTGGCGGCTTGGCGGCGACGGCCAGTTCATCGCGCCTTTCCGCCCGCGCGACGCGGCAAAGACGGGCACATACGGGACGGTGCGCACCGCGAACTGGCAGCGGGAACCGCAATATGATGCGCCAGCCGGTGGGCTGATCCGCCTGCGGATCGCAATAACCGACGTAACGCGCATCTTCTCTTTGAAGATGGCAGGGGCCGCCGCGACGGTGATTGCGATCGACGGCAATCCAGTGCCGAAGCGCTTTCCGCTCGAACTCCTGCAGATCGGCCCCGGACAGCGGCTGGAGCTTGCCGTGAGGATGCCGGACGGTGAGGGAGCGGTCGCAACATTGGAAGACATCCGCGGGACCACGCCAAAGACGATCGCCAGCCTGCGCGCTGTTGGACAAACGCTGAAACGCGATGCGCTCGATCTTGGACCGCTGGCCGCAAACCCGGTCCCGCAAGCCGATTTGTCGTCCGCGGAATGGATCCCGCTGGTGCTTAGCGCGACGGCGGAAAGCGCGCCCGCCGACAGCATCTGCGGCACCCTCGGCTACAGCTTCTGGGCGATCAACAAGGTTCCCTGGCCGGGGGACACGCCCGATCCGACCGCCCCTCTCGCCGAACTGAAGCTTGGCAAGAGCTATATCTTCCAGCTCGAAAACGTGACGCCACATCTGCACCCGATCCATCTGCACGGCATGAGCTTCACCGTCATTTCGTCCTCGACGCGCGACGTCATGCCACTCGTCTCGGATACCTATCTCATTCAGCCCGACGAAAAGGTGCAGCTCGCCTTCGTGGCCGACAATCCGGGAGACTGGCTGCTGCATTGCCACATCATCGAGCACCAGAAGACCGGAATGACGAGCTATATTCGGGTTGTTTGAGGAGTTGCCCACTGAACGCCTAGATTGTACGTGATAGCTCATAGCCCAATTTTCAGCGATCACGTAATGAGCCTCATCCACAACGAGAGAACGAAACTTACCGCGAACTATATGAACGGTATCGCCATTGCCGTTTTCGCAGTCGGTTCATTTGCTCCGACCGTAGCGAGCTTGAATGGCGTCGTAGGCTCTCCCTTAGTAACTGGCGTCGCAGCGGTAAGTTGTCTTTGCGCATCCTGTGCATTACATTTCATGGCAAGGAAAGTCCTGAAAGGCTTGCGGCATGACGATTGATCAGTTCATCAATTTTCTGATTGTGCCGGCCGGCGGCCTGCTGCTGGGCATCGTAGCGCTTTACGCCACGCGAAACGAGCGACAGCGGAAACACAAGATACATCCCGGCGAATAAGCGCCTGCTCAACCGCCCTCAACGTATTGACATATCCTGCGTAAAGGAGAAGGAAGGTTAATCGACCTTTCCTTGCGAATGAATTGACATGATCGAAACAACCGCCGATTTGGCGGCCGCCTGCAAAGAGCTGGCCAAGTCTGAATTTATTACAATCGACACCGAATTCCTGCGCGAGACGACATTCTGGCCGGAGCTTTGCCTGATACAGATGGCCAGCCCGACGACGGAAGTCCTTGTCGATCCGTTGGCGAAGGGCATCGATCTCGCACCCTTCTTCGAGCTGATGGCCAATCCGAATGTGCTCAAGGTCTTCCATGCGGCGCGTCAGGACATCGAGATCATTTTCCATCGCGGCGGGCTGATCCCGCATCCGATCTTCGACACGCAGGTTGCCGCCATGGTCTGCGGTTTCGGCGACAGCGTGTCATACGACCAGCTCGTCGGCAGGACGAAAGGCGTGCAGATCGACAAATCATCGCGCTTCACGGACTGGAGCCGCCGGCCACTTTCCGAAAAACAGCTCGATTATGCGCTGGCTGATGTCACGCATCTGCGCGACGCCTATCTCTATCTCAAGGCCGAGCTCGAACGCGAAGGCCGTTCGTCCTGGCTCTCCGAAGAGATGGACATTCTCGAAGCGCGCGAAACCTACGACCTGCATCCGGACGATGCATGGCAGCGCTTGAAGATGCGGCTGCGCAAGCCGCAGGAACTCGCAATCCTCAAATATGTCGCCGCCTGGCGCGAACGCGAGGCGCGCTCTCGCAACGTGCCGCGTTCCCGCGTCCTGAAGGACGATGCGATCTATGAGATTGCCCAGCAGCAGCCGAAAGATGCCGAGGCGCTGAGCCGACTTCGGACGATTCCAAAGGGTTGGGAGCGTTCCGCCGCGGGCGGCGCGGTTCTCGAAGCCGTCAACACGGCCCTTGCCCTGCCGAAGGCCGAAATGCCGCATGTGCCGCGCCACACGCAGGCGCCGGAAGGTGCTGCCGCCGCGGTCGAGCTGCTCAAGGTCCTGCTCAAGCTGATCTCCGAAAAACACGGCGTTGCGCCGAAGGTCATCGCCAACAGCGAAGACCTCGACAAGATTGCGGCGGAAGGCGAGAAAGCGGAGGTCGCAGCCCTCCACGGCTGGCGCCGCGAGCTGTTCGGCGCGCCCGCGCTGCAACTCATCAAGGGCGAAATTGCGCTCCGTTTCGCCGGCAAGAAGGTCGATACCGTTTCGCTTTGATGGCTACCGGCCTCTGAACCGCCGCGAAATCGCTTGACCGAAACGGCTTGCGTGGAAAAATGCGGGTGAACGTCAAAGCAGGCCGGATGCCATGAGAGAGATTTTTCCAGCGCAGAACTGGCTGCTCATCGCGGTTGTGATGGCTGCGAGCGGCGTCCTTTACGGCCGCATCTTCTTCCTGGAGGAAACACCGGTCATCGGCGCGATCTTCGCGCTACTCATGGGCATGCCGATCCTTTTATTCGAGCGGAGGGTCTTTCTTCGCGGCCTCTACCGGCGCATTCAGAGACTTCCGACACTCGCCTTCATCATTTCCGGTCTCGTGATCTACGAGATCATGATGAGCATCGGTTACGCGCTTGCCGGCACGCTCCTCTCGTGGCTCGGCTTGCTCGAGCCCGCGCCGCCGAGCCACATTCTGATCATGCCCTTCAAGGTCTTCATCTACGCGCTGGCGGTCTGCGCCGTCATCATTTTCGTATTGCGCGTGCGTGAGCTGCTGGGGCGCGACGTCTTCCTCAGCATGCTGTCCAGCCGCTACCGGAATCCGGTCAAGGAGGAGCGCATTTTCCTCTTCATCGACCTCATCGATTCGACCCCCTTTGCCGAAAAACATGGCGACCTGCGGGCGCAACAGTTCCTCGGCGCGTTGTTTGCAACCTTCGCGGAGCCCGTGCGTCGCCACGGCGGCTCTATCGATGATTATGTTGGGGATGCCGCCATCATTACGTGGCCGCTCGCGCGCGGCTTGAAGGATGGCCGGTGCGTGCGCTGCGTCTTCGACATCCTGACTGCCGTCGAGGCCGATGCGGCAAGCTGGCTGAAGCAGTATGGGCAGGTGCCCCGCCTGCGGGCCGCGCTTCACGGCGGGTTCGTCATCACGGCGGAAATCGGTGTCGACCACCACAAGATCACCTATTTCGGCGATACGGTGAATACGACCGCCCGGCTGGAAGGTCTCTGCAAGACACTGAACCGGCCCGTGCTGATTTCGAGCGAGCTTGCACAGCGCCTCACTCTGCCCGAAATGATCAACGTCGAAGATCTCGGCGTCCACGCTCTCAAGGGCCGGGGCCAGGGACTGGGCGTCATGGCGCTGGCCCGGGCTCTGCCCGCATCGGGAGCGTCACCAAAGCTTCATTCAACCTTCAATTCGGCGATATGAATGGACTGCTAATCGGGACCGCCAACTCATTTGATGGGGGTCTCCATGAAAACAGCACTTTACGCTTCCGTTTCCCTATTGCTTCTGATTGCCACTTCCGCCTCCGCGGACCAGCAGGAGTTCACCGCAACGCTTGCCGGCCAGGCGATCTTGCCCGCCAACACCATCGTCGCCGCTCCGGCCGACGCTCCGGCCTTCCTGAAGACTTCCGGCAAGTTCACGACGCCGGATCGCAAACGCACCGAAGCTCTCGGTAGCGTCCCGGGTAAGGACGGCGCCCGCGTCACCGACATCAAACTGCCGCTCGATGGCCAGCCGGTTCAGGGCTTCTCCGGTATCAAGATGATGGAAGACGGGACTTTCTGGACGCTTTCCGACAACGGCTTCGGCTCGAAATTTACCTCGTCCGACTCCATGCTCTTCCTGCACCAGATGAAGTTCGACTGGGCGGCGAACAAGGCTGAAGTCGTGCAGAACCTCTTCCTCTCCGATCCGAACAAGATTGCTCCCTTCCCGATCGTCATGGAAGGCACCGACACGCGCTACCTCACCGGCGCGGACTTCGACATCGAATCCGTTCAGCCGGTCGCCGACGGATTCTGGCTCGGCGATGAGTTCGGCCCTTATCTTCTGAAATTTGATACCAAGGGCCAGCTGACCGACGTCATCCCGACAACGGTCGACGGCAAGCCAGTCGTCTCGCCGGACAACGCACTGATCCAGCTGCCGGCCAACCCGACTGCGAAGAACCCCGTCTTCAACCTGAAGCGCTCCGGCGGCTTCGAGGGGCTTGCCATGTCGAAGGATGGCAGCAAGCTGTACGGCCTGCTCGAAGGCGCGCTCTACCAGGACGACGGCAAGATGGAATCCGTTGACGGCCACACCGCCATCCGCGTCATCGAATTCGATGTCGCATCCAAGAAATGGACAGGCCGCAGCTGGCTCTATCCTTTCGAGGACAAGGGCGTTTCGATCGGCGACTTCAACATGCTGGATGCCACGACTGCCCTCGTCATCGAGCGTGACAACGGCGCCGGCACGAAGGACAAGGCCTGCGCTGATCCGAAGCAGCCGAAGCCGGATTGCTTCGAGGCTCCGGCCGAGCTCAAGCGCGTCTACAAGATCGAGTTCAACGATACCAACGCCGGCAAGGCCGTGCGCAAGATCGGCTACATCGATCTCCTGAACATCAAGGATCCGGACAACAAGAAGAAGGCCGGAAACAAGGACGGTATCTACGACATGCCGTTCGTGACGATCGAAAACGTCGACCGCGTCGATGCCACACACATCATCATCGGCAACGACAACAACCTGCCTTTCTCGGCCGGCCGCGCAGTCGACAAGGCGGATGACAACGAGTTCAGCCTGCTCGAAGTGGGCGACTTCCTGAACGCGAAGTAATTCGTGTTCTGAAAAAATAAAGGGCGTCCGGCGAAAGCCGGGCGCCCTTTCGTTTGAGGCGCCGTCAGGCAGCCTTCGCCGAGGCAATGCCGTCGAGCTTCCTCACGGCGTCGGCCGGCAGAGTGATGTCGGCGACCGCAAGATTTTCCCTCAGATGCCCGCGCGACGAGGTGCCCGGGATCAGCAGGATGTTCGACGCGC
The DNA here is from genome assembly GCF_056755115.1 of Rhizobium sp. SVR5-2C. Taxonomy (NCBI): domain Bacteria; kingdom Pseudomonadati; phylum Pseudomonadota; class Alphaproteobacteria; order Hyphomicrobiales; family Rhizobiaceae; genus Rhizobium; species Rhizobium sp. SVR5-2C. The sequence continues at coordinate 89,506 of NZ_JBNDHT010000006.1, forward strand.
GTTGCAGCAGCCACGCAAGAGCAACCTGCATTGGCGTTGCACCGAGTTCGGCTGCGACATCCGAAAGCGTGGAAGACTGTAGCGGCGAGAAGCCGCCGAGCGGGAAGAATGGTACATAAGCCGTCCCCTCCCCGGCAAGCTGCTGGATCAGCGCATCGTCTTCGCGATGGGCAAGGTTGTACTGGTTCTGAACGCAGACGATCGCCGTGATCTTTCGTCCGTCGGCGATCTGTTTGGCGGTGACGTTCGACAGGCCAATGTGTTTGACAAGCCCCTGACGCTGAAGATCGGCGAGAACGGTCAGCGGCTCCTCAAGAGAACCTTCCGCCGGTCCGTGGACGTCGAACATCGCGCGCAGATTGACCACCTCGATGATGTCGAGGCCGAGGTTCTTGAGGTTGTCATGGATCGCCTGGGTCAGCGCCTCTTTCGAAAAGGCGGGGTTCCAGGAGGCGTCCGCCCCGCGCGTTGCCCCTACCTTGGTGACGATCACCAGATCGTCCTTATAGGGATGTAAGGCTTCCTTGATGATCTGGTTGGTGATGTGGGGCCCGTAGAAATCGCTGGTGTCGATGTGATTGACGCCGCTTTCGACCGCTTCGCGCAACACCGCGACCGCCTCGGCGCGATCCTTTGGCGGGCCGAAGACGGCCTTGCCGGCAAGCTGCATTGCACCGTACCCGAGCCGTTTTACGGCGCGGTCGCCAAGAGTGAATGCACCCGACTTTTCGAGAGGACATGATCTATCTCCGTTTCAAGACGACGCAAAATAGGCCACGGCGGCATCTTCGATAACTGGAGACAATCCGCACGGGCTGTCCGGATTTCCGGACAATGACTTCCGGCAAAGAAGCACGCCAGATCGCGACGCCCTTACTCGAAGCAGAAAGCCAGCCGCTTGTTCGTGAGCCTCGAGAGCTGCTGCATGCGACCGTCGAGGCGCTCTCCGGCGAAGTCTTGGTATTCCGACGGCACGACGAGTTCGAGGTCGATTTCCGGATCGAACGATTTGCGGAATGTCAGGTTCTTCACCACGCCCGGCATCGATGCCGAGAAGAGATAGACGACACGCAGGATGCCACCGAGAAGCTTGGCGCGCTCGGCGAATTGCGGACCGGCAATCCTGGCAAGCGGCGCAGTGGATCCGTCATCGTTGAGCCCCTCGAAACGATGGTAATTGGCCAACGCGATAAAGGCTCGGCCGGGATGACTGATGCCGACGAAAGAGGAGTGAGCGATGAGGTTCAACGCCTGCAGGCCACGGTAATCCGGATGCGCGCGCCAGCTGATGTCGGCGAGGAGGCAAGCTGCCTGGCGGTAGCGCGCTTCTTCGTCGGTTTCCGTGATGCCGAAATACGGCATTGCATAGCCGGTCCACTCCGCAAGCTCCCGCGCATGCTCGGGCGAGCGGGCCCGGAGGATCGCCAGCTCGGAGGCAGCCGAAAGCAGCGGATCGGCGCGGCGCTCGCCTTCCGAGAGCAACGAATAGAGATAGCCTTCGCGCACGCCCTGCGCGGAGAAGGAAATGATGGCGGGCTTCATCGCACCCAGCACTTCCTTCATGGCTACGGCACCGAAGGGGAGAAGCGTGCGGCGGTGCTTCGAAACCGCCTGGAATGCCGGGTCCTTGGAATCCCTTGCCACTTCGACCTGCTCGAGGAATGTCATCATCGCCTCGAGAGAGACCTCGTAACCCTGCATCATATGCAGTGGGTACTGCGTCATTTCCATGTGAAGCTTGGCGATGTTACGCCATGTCCCGCCAACGGCGTAAAACGTTCGGCCGGCGCCGTTTTCCAGAATTTTCGCAGCGCTTCGAACATGCTTGCGGGCAAAAGTATGGGCTTTGGCGAGAGAGCCGCCAGCATATTCCGAGAGGCGCAAGCCCCCGAGCGGCAAGGTAATCCCTTCGCCGATCTTGCGCTCATTGATGTCGATGAGCTCCAGCGAGCCGCCGCCGAGATCGCCGGCAATACCGTCCGGATGGTAGAAGCCGCTGACGACACCGAGCGCGGAGAACTTGGCCTCCTCCCCTCCGGACAAGACCCGGATCTTGCGTTGGAGGATCGTTTCGGCCTTGTGAATGAAATCGGGGCCGTTGGAGGCTTCGCGCGCGGCGGCCGTTGCAAGCACGTACATGGTCGAGGCGCGCGCCTGCGCAGACAGAGCCTTGAAGCGGTGGAGAGCGGCCAGCGCGCGGGCGACGCTTCCTTCATCCATCTTGCCGGTCAATGCGATGCCTTTCCCAAGGCCGCAAAGCACCTTTTCGTTGAAAAGGATCGTCGGCGACCGGGCAAGGCCTTCGTAAACGACCAAGCGGACCGAGTTCGACCCGATATCGATGACGGAGACCGGGGCTATTCCTGGAAGGCGCCCCTGGGCTTCTGATTCAACCATGCAGGTCCAGTTTTATCTCTTGGTCCAGCCGGAAAGCAGACTGGCAATCAGCTTTGGAGCGCTGGATTTCAAGGCTTCACCGCGGCCGGACAGGCTGGGGTTGGTCATGAAATACTGCTGCGCGTTGAACGGCTCTTCGCCCTTGCGCACTTCCATGCGCCGAGACGTGCCGTCGGGCAATATCTCGTAGCTCTGCTGATTGTCAATGATGTTGCCGAGCATGATCTGGGACAAAACCTGCTCGTGGACAGTCGGATTGGTGAGCGGAACAAGCGTTTCGACGCGGCGGTCGAGGTTTCTCGGCATCATGTCGGCGGAGCCGATATAAACGAGCGCCTTGTCCGACGGCAGCCCGTGCCCATTGCCGAAGCAGAAGATGCGGCTGTGCTCCAGGAAGCGGCCGACGATCGACTTGACGCGAATATTGTCCGACAGGCCCGGTACTTGCGGCCGCAGGCAACAGATGCCGCGAACGACAAGATCGATCTCCACACCGGCACGGCTTGCCGTATAGAGCGCGTCGATGATTTCCGGGTCGACGAGCGCGTTCATCTTCATCCAGATGGCGGCAGGAGCTCCGTTCTTGGCATGCGCGATCTCCTCGTCGATGTGACGAAGAATGCGGTCGCGCAGCGTGTAGGGCGAAACCGCGAGCTTCATGCTTTCTTCCGGCTCGCCGTAGCCGGTGATGAAGTTGAAGATGTTCGCCATATCGTGGGCGATCACCGGATTGCAGGTGAAGAAGGAAAGGTCGGTGTAGATCTTCGCGGTGATCGGATGATAGTTGCCGGTGCCGAGGTGGCAATAGCTGCGGAGCCTGCCCTCCTCGCGGCGGACGACCAGCGACATCTTTGCATGTGTCTTGAGTTCGATGAAGCCGAAGACGACCTGCACGCCGGCACGCTCGAGGTCGCGCGCCCAGCGGATGTTCGCCTCTTCGTCGAAACGGGCCTTGAGCTCGACAAGGGCAGTCACCGACTTGCCGGATTCGGCGGCGTCGATCAGCGCGCGGACGATCGGGCTGTCATTGGACGTGCGGTAAAGCGTCTGCTTTATCGCCAGAACGTCAGGATCGCGCGCAGCCTGGAGAAGAAACTGGACCACCACGTCGAAAGACTCGTAGGGGTGGTGAACCACCATGTCCTTCTCGCGGATTGCGGCGAAGCAGTCTCCGGCATGCTCGCGGACGCGCTCGGGAAATCGCGCATTGTAGGGTGGAAATCGAAGATCGTCGCGCGGCGCCTTGGTGATTTCCGAAAGCGTGTTGAGCGCGAGCAGGCCAGGCAGAACGGCAACGCGATTGTCCGGCACGTTCATCGCCTGCACCACGAAATGGCGCAGCGACGCGGGCATTTCGGAATCCGTTTCGATGCGGATCACCTTGCCGCGGCGCCGGCGCTTGAGTGCGGTTTCGAAGAAGCGCACGAGGTCTTCGGCCTCTTCCTCCACTTCGATATCGCTGTCGCGGATGATGCGGAACGTACCCGAGCCCTGCACCTCGTAGCCGGGGTAGAGGCGGTGGATGAAGATGTTCGCCACGTCTTCCAGCGTGATGTAGCGGATCGTCCCTCCGTCATCCGGCAGGCGCACGAAACGGTCCAAGGCTGGCGGCAGGCGCAGCAGCGCCGTCATCGGCTCACGGCCATGCTTGCTGGTAAGCTGCAGACCGATCGAGAAGCCGAGATTGGGAATGAAGGGGAACGGGTGGGCCGGGTCGATCGAGAGCGGCGTCAGGACCGGAAAGATCGCCTGTTCGAACTCTGCCGCCAGCCACTGCCGGTCGGCGTCGCTGAGAGCGCCGGGGCGTACGAACAGAATGTCTTCCTTCGCGAGATACTGCTGCAGAACGGCGAGCGAAGCCTGCTGCTCCATTTGCAGATTGTCGATCTCCCGCAAAATGGCATCGAGCTGTTCGGCAGGCGTCTTGCCGTCCGGCGTACGGATGGCGATGTTCTGGCGGACCTGGCCCTCGAGGCCCGCGACGCGCACCATGAAGAACTCGTCGAGGTTGGCGGCCGAAATCGACAGGAAGCGGACGCGTTCGAGCAGCGGATGCTCGGTGTTCAGGGTTTCCTCAAGAACACGGCGGTTGAACTGCAGCCAGGAGAATTCGCGGTTGATGAAGCGTTCAGGACTGCTCAGCAGCTCTTCCAGCGAAGGGACGACGGCCGGTGTTGGAGGAAGGGATTCCTGATGCTCTGCA
>NZ_JBNDHT010000007.1:0-86270 GCF_056755115.1 Rhizobium sp. SVR5-2C
ATCGAGACTGTATTTTCTCAATATGATGCGCGAAAGGATCAAATTGAGGCATCGCAATCTCAGGCGCGCGTCTAGCCACCATTGTGCGCCAGTCGGCGCCATTCCCCCGGCGTCATTCCCATTCTTTCGGCAAACACACGGCGGAATGCCGAAACCGATTGATACCCGACCGTCTCGGCGACAGCCTCGGTGCTGACTGCTGGCTTTTTCAACTCGTTGGCTGCCAGACTCATGCGGAGATCGGTCAACAAATCGAGGGCGGAGCAACCCAATCTGTCTTGAAAGTGCCGCATGAACGTAGCGCGCGACATGCCGCACAAGTCCGCCAGATCAGGGAGTTTCCAGGACCGCGTTGGATCGGCGAATATCGCCGCAATGGCTGGAGCCAGGCGCGGATGGCCGGCGAGCGCCAACAAGCCTTCGGGGGCTTTCTCGGATTCGCTCGCCGCACGTAGTACCAGTGTAAACAGGGCCGAAGAAAGCGCGTTGAGAACGGCGCGCCCTCCCGCTCGGTCGCCGGAGGACTCAGTTCGCATCAACCCCACCAGACTGACCAGTTGGTTGGAAGCAGGCCCGATGCCGTCTTCTCCATGGTGGTCCATAGTCCGCGCCACCAGATTTGTGGGCAGGTAGTTACGGATCAGTCGATCATGGGGCGGCTCGATGAAAAATCGCCCGCACAGCAGATCCAATTGCTCGCCCTGGCCATCGTTCTCGCTCAGCGTCCATCCGGCGGAGTTTCGGCTCTCGTGTGTACGGATTGGCGTTTGTCCGCTGCCGTCGTGCAGCACATGCGCCGCACCGTGAGGCAGCAGTACGATATCTCCACTCACCAGCTCCCTCGCCGTCCTCGCCTCCGGATCCTCCATAATCGCCCGGCCCTTGAGTATGACGTGGTAGGGGATCTCGTTCGCCGCAGCCTGGCTCCAGGCAACGCGCCACGGCGCACCGTAGGCGCAGCGGACCTCGAGCTGGCCGGTAACGGTGATGATTTGCAAGAGATGGCTTAGCCAATCGACTTCGGACATAGGGACCTCGGGAACTTGAAACGCTCAAGCATCTTATCGTAGTTGCACGCCGGTTATACGCGCCACATAGCCCTGTGTGCGAGCTGATTGGACACATAACGAGCAAACTTGTCCGGGGACTGGCCGGCCACACTTCAAAACCCGGCGCGGCGAGCTTTTCTTGCGCGGACTGCCAGGACTACTCCACGGCAGATCTATCGCTACCTTGCCAGGGTCGTGGAGGACAGCGATGCGCCGCACGAGGCCTGAGGACGGATCCGCACCCAGCGTGTCACGCAAATAGCTTTCGGTACTGGATGAAACCCGAGCGGTCAGCGAGACGGTCGTAAAGCTGCATGGCGCTATGGTTGGATTCGTTTGTTGTCCAGTACACTCGGGACGCCCCGCGACGTCTCGCATCCGCATAGACATGTTCGATCAGCGCGCGGCCAATGCCGCTGCCACGCGCATCGTTGGCAACAAACAGGTCTTGAAGATAACAGTAGTCGTCCGTCGTCCAGGTGGATCGATGATAGATCGAATGCACCAGCCCCAATGCTTCTTCGCCCACCATGGCAAGCGCCGCATGCATCGGCTCGACTGGGTCGAAGAAGCGTGCCCAAGTCTCGAGCGTCACGGACTCAGGGATATCCACTTTGTAAAATCGCTGATAGCCTTTCCACAGCGGAAGCCAAATATCAAAATCGTTGCTATCAATGGCTTTGATCTCGACTGATTGCATAGCATGCTCCTGAAATTCTAGACCGCCGTCACTTCCAGCCCGCGCTGCACCGCCGGACGCGCGGGGCCGCGGTCAAACCGCGCTTGCACATGAAGAAAGCGGTCGAAGCCGGCGATCACTTGCTTCCTCCTAGGTGAGCGGCCCATCTCAGCGACCGGCACTTAGCCCACCGTCGACGTGCAGGATCTCTCCAGTGATAAACGTTGCCGAGTCGAGAAAGAGGATTGCGTCGGCGACTTCGCTTGTTTCACCCATGCGTCCGATAGGGTGGAAAGCTCCCAGTGCTTCCTGAGTTTCAGGTGCGTGCATCGGCGTTTTTATGATCCCCGGAGCGACGGCGTTCACGCGAATGCCCTTCTTCGCGTATTCGATCGCCAGTGATTTCGTGGCAGCGTTGAGGCCACCCTTCGTCATAGCCGCCAAGACCGAGTAGATCCCACTGACTGGAGTGGGGCCTATGCTGGCCGTGACGCTCACCACGTGGCCACTCGCACGCTTTTCCATCTCGGCGATCGCGAGTTGCGTGATGTGATAGAAGCCCGCCATGTTCACATTCATCACGGCGGCATAGTCTTCGGCGGTGTGTTCGGTGAAAGGCTTTCCGATGTAGATGCCGGCGTTGTTCACCAGCGTATCGATCCCGCCAAATCGTTCGATACCTTCGGAAATGACACGTTGGGCGGTTGTGGGATCGCCGATGTCACCGGCAATGCTCAGGATGTTCTCGTCGTCCGACCGTTTGATCGAACGTGAGGTTGCGACAATGCGGTAATCGAGCTTTCGGAATGCCTCTACGAGTTTAGCGCCGATGCCTTGTGACGCACCGGTGACGACAACAACCTTCTGTGACTTGTTCATGCTTTTACCCCGGAAAATAGAGTGTCCTAACCTTGTCGGCACATACGAAAAGCCCAGACGCGTTCCCAAGAATCCTGGGTGCATCCGGGCTTTCGTACGCTACCGGATAGAGTTCAGATCGAGCCGGCCGGCCTAACGGCCGGAAAGTCCTTCTCGGGATCGACTACGTTATTGAAAAAGTTCGTCAGGGAGTACATGGCCACCAGCGCGACGATCTCTATGATGTTCGCATCCGTGTAGCCGGCATCGCGGACGGTTTTCAGATCGGCGTCACTGACCTGTCCTCGGGTCTCGATGACCTTGCGCGCAAACTGGACGGCGGCGTCCCGCTTCGGGTCGCTGGCATGGCCCTTCCGCGCGAGAATGATTTCATCAGCCGGCAGCTTGGCCATATGCTCAGCCGTAAAGCTGTGAACCGTCAGGCAGTAGTTGCAGCCATTCACTTCGGAGACAGCGAGACCGATGCTGTCGCGCGTCTTCACGTCGAGCGCCTTGCTCATGGAGCCGAACAGGGCGGCCCATGCGTTGAACGCGATCGGGCTCGCCGCGAAGGTCGCCATCATATTTGGGGTGAACCCAATGTTCTTGGTGAATGCATCGAGAGTGGGTTTCGAATCGGCCGGCACCTGTTCCGGCTTTAGAGCTGCAGATCTTGGCATCGTAGCCTCCGTAAATTGCTGGATTTACTGATAATCAAACGAGGTCCAGCACATCGGCTACGGGACGGCGCGGCTTCTGCGGCCAGTTTCCAGGGCGTTCCGCGCCGATGGACAACAGCATGACCGGTACTTCGTCATGGGCCAGTTCGAACTCGCGGTGCACCGCGGCGGCATCGAAACCGATCATCGGCGTCGAACCCAGGCCAATCGAGCCGGCTGCATAAATCATCGCCGCGGCGCCAAAGGTGGCGGTGCGCACTGCTTCGTCGCGACGGCGCTGCGGGTATTCCATGTACAGATCGCGTGCGGGGATTTCCCAATCGGGCACCAACCTTGCCGGCATGATGCCCGCTTCCACGACCGGTGCCAGGCGGTCTGGTATTACGCTGGTTTCGACCAGCTGGCCGCAGACGATGAAGGTCACGGCCGCTTCAGTGATCGCCGGCTGGCTCCAAGCAATAGGACTGAGCCGAGCCTTGGCTTCAGGCGTGCGTACGGCGATAAAACGCCAGTTCTGCAAGTGGAACGATGTCGGCGCACTAGTGCCGATCCGCACCAGTTCGCGGATTTGGTCGTCGCTTAAGGTGGCGGCAGGGTCGTAATACTTGGTGGCCCTGCGGCTCAGGATAGTTTCGATGACGGCGTTGGTCATGGTAATTCCGTTGGTCATGGAGATTCCTCTGGATGAAAGGATAGGTTGACGTACAAAAGTGTTTTCGCTCTCTTTGCTGGGAATGCTGCAGGGATGGAGCCCGTTCGACATCACATGCGAGGAGCCATGGGTAGGTTCCCGGATTGCCCTCGGCACGGCTGATAGGACGCGACCGGCCGATCTGGACAGCGCCGGCCGGTCGTTCCCGCCACCTGGTCCGTCACAAAGATTGCCCTCATCGTCCACCTGCCTGTGTAGTAGGTCTTCATCTTCCGAATTCCTTTGCAGACGAGCGAAAATAGGACCGGCGAAACGCGATGGTCCAATGACCTTTGGCTATGGAATTGATGCCACCGACCTGGTGCGCAAAAAATCAACGGCGCGGTACAGACGTCTGCTTCTCGCGTCGAAAGGAGCGTTGGCGGATGGGCATTGAAGGTTATCGAACGTCATCGATTACGGCGGAGCAGATCATCGCGAAGCGGATGTGCCGCTGGGTCGGGATTCGACGGCTGACGCCATGCGGCGAACCGCGATGCCCGACAACGGAGCCGCTTTCGCGCGCGTCGATCCGGGTTAAATGCCCATCGCGATGAAAGCGCCGGCGTTGTTTCCGGCTTTTTTGAAACACACCACACTCACAGGAGATGGCCAGTGACCCGGAGCGAGTTTGAAAGTATCGGCTGTTGGCGCCGTCGCTGCCCGGCCGACCAATCAGACGACTGGGAAGCGTTGGATCAACGACGTCGAACGATGCTGCTTGACGAGGAGCGCTACGGCTTCCTCTTCCGGTTGTCTATTCTCTTTCGCGAGTTCCTTCACGAAGGTCTCGACGCCTTCAGACGAAGTCGGCCCCGGCAACATAGAATTGACGGTAACCGCCGTACCTTTGGTCAATTCTGCAAGCCCCCGCGAGATAGCAAGCTGCGCGGATTGGGTTGCACCGTATTGAACCATCTCCGTCGGAATGTTCAGCGCGGATTCCGACGGGACGAAAACGATACGTCCCCAATTACGCTGGAGCATCCCCTTGATGTAAGCGCGTGACAGACGCACACCCGACATCACGTTCGCTTCGAAGAAGCCCGTCCAGTCTTCGTCGGTGATGTCGAAGAAATTATTCGGCTCGAAAACACCGGAATTGTTGATCAGGATGTCGGTGCTCGGCACCGCTTCAACCAACTTCGCGCAGCCCAATGCCGTCGACACATCCGCGGCGACCCCGCGCACCCTAGCAAACGGTACGACCTTCGTGATCGACACGACCGCGGCGTCCACGCGGGCTTCCGACCGACCATTCACGACGACGCTCGCGCCCGTTCCCGCAAGCCGCCTGGCAATGGCAAGACCGATACCGCTCGTTGAGCCGGTCACGATTACGGTTTTGCCCGACAAATCGATTTTCATGGAGTGCTGCTTAGCTAGTATGGCGGTTCGGGAGCTCTGGGCGACATCATTCGTCGGATGCGGAAGCATCCTCAACCTGAGATCCGGCAAGTTGGCGAACTCTGTTGAGGATGTCGGACGGCTCTTGGCGGATCGTAAAATCAGGCTCGACGAAGGAGTCTCTGATTATGCCGTCTTGATCGATCACGAAAGTCGCCGGAATTGGCAGCATCCACTCCGTCGATCCATGACGGTGCCCGAAGTCGTAACCCTGCCCCGCGTAGTGTGCCTTGGTTTCGTCAGGGACACGAAATAGGACGCCGTAAGATATTGCCACGCCATGGTCGACGTCCGCGAGCATCGTCAGGTCGAGGTTCAACTGCCGTTTCAGCTGCCTCGGCAGATCACGGGTCTCGGGAGACACCACGACAAGGTTCGCCTTCAGACTATCAAATTGGGCCTTGGCCGCCTGAAGAGCGCGAAGCTCAGCGTTGCAGAATGGGCACCATCCCCCCCGGTAGAAGCTAACCACAAGCGGCCCTTCACCACGAAGCTGTTCGGACGAATGAAGGCGTCCATTTGCGTCGGGTAGAAGAAAATCCGGCGCCGCGTCGCCAACCTGCAATGCGTGCGACGCGATGTCTGCCTTGCGGAGCCAATCGACGAGAAAGAGGTAGGATTCCCGGTCGGCGTCACTGAACCCGTCCATGAGCTCGTTACGGACTTGATTGAGGGTCCTGGTTAAGTGGTCAGACATCAATTCGACGGTCATCGGCATACCGGGTATCTTAAGAAATGGGCAATATGTGGACTCATGCGGACATACCGGTCGCTTCGAGGTGGCTGTGACGCTCGGTTTGGAGAGGCGATCCCGTGTGAAGAGACCAGTCGCGCAACCGCGCGACCTTTACGAAGGCGTCAAGCGCGGGTGAGTAGCGTCGGCCCTGCACCGCAAGAAGCCGGACCTCTCGCCATACCGGATCTCCCTCGATCGGAAGCGCCTTTAGGGAGGGTAACCGCGGCATATGCTCGGGAGCGAGGACTATCCCGAATCCCGCCTCTGCCAAATGCTGCAGGTGCAAGTCGTGGCAGCTGCGATGGTTGGGATGCGGCGGCGGCGCGTCGGCAAAGCAGAGACGGCGAAATTTCGGAGCCACGTCACAATAGGTGCGCTCAAGGATAATGGCTTCGCGAAGCGCTTCGATTCCGATCTCCGGAAGATCGGCAAGTTCATGCGACGAAGCGAGAACGGCGACATAGCGCTCCTCGAACAGCGCCCAATCGTCGATTCTTTCTGGTCTCTCGTCGAGATCACCAACCAAGGCGACATTTACTTCGCCCTCCAGCAGAAGCTCGACAAGGCGGCTTGGCTGCTCTTCTCGAAGCTCGACATGGAGGCCGGGGACGAATTTGCGAATCTCAGCGATGGGCTCGAGAACGAGCGATGCGGAAATGGATGGGGCGAGACCGATCGTTAAGGGAGCTACTTCCTTTTGCTGAAACTCACGCGCTCGGCGTCGAACAGCCTCAGTCGATGCAAGTGCGCGCTCAAGCATGGGCAGCACCGCCTTGCCCAAGTCAGTGAGGTGGGTAAGTTGACGTTCTCGGTAGATGAGCTCGCCCCCAAGTTCCTGCTCCAACTTTTGCACGCCCTTGGTCAGTGCCGGTTGCGTGACGTTACACATCTCCGCAGCACGCGTGAAGTTGCGCGTGCTTGCGACAGCTAGAAAGTACCGTACCTGGTGGAGCTCCATTGGTGTTCACCGTCAACTGTTTCGGTCACTACTGAGCCCGCGCGATGGCAATGCAGCATCACGCGGGGGCGCTATATCCGAAAGCTACGTTGCCACCGGTGCCGTCGCGATGAAACCCGCGTCGGGCATCCATGGACGGGCGGACACGCTTTGTGGAATCCAGAGCGGGCTAAGCGTCGAGGATCAGTGCATCAGGCATGCGCGAATATGGCTAAGGATTGGAAAGAGCTCGGTTGGGTCGCAGCGTCGGGTGTAGTTGGGGCTGATATCGGCGTACTCGACGATCCCATCTGGTCTTATTACGTACAGAGCTGGCATCGTTAGTGTCCAACTCGACTCCCCATTCACGGCGGCGAGGTCGAGACCGGATTCTATTTCAGTGGCGCGCAACTCTGGGGACAGCTTCCAACGCAGGCCGAACGCGCGAGCTACCTTCCCGCCGCGGTCGACGAGGCTGGGGAACGATAAGCCATTCATTCGCTCAGTAGAGCGGCTCTCGTGCGCGGACTGTTGAGAAATCGCGACGATCGACGCCCCCAATGAGTGGAGTTGCGACGCGACAGTCTGGATCACGCGCAAATTGAGGCTGCAATAGGGGCACCATCCGCCCCTATAGAAAACAATGAGAACTGGACCCCTGTTTAGAAGGTCGTCGGATGAAATCACGTTGCCATCGGGATCGCGCAGGCGGAATCCTGGAGCTTGGTCTCCGGCGTGAATAGCTCTTTCGGCGATACCCGAGGAGACCAGATCGTTGATAGCCTCCTGGCGGACACGCCAAATATGCGGGGGGGTGTTTTCGTGATCCCTGTCCCTAAGCGCGTCGAGTTCGTCCTGGAGTCGCATTGTGGTTATCCTCACCGTTTTCGGCGGGCTCCTTATCGACACTGGGCGTGGCGGCGGTGTGGCGGTAGTGCTGAAATGCAAATTTCACATATTCTCACACGACATGAGCGAGATTCCATCGCTCAACGCCAATCCTAGACTCATGCCGCTTCCACGACCTTATCTCAGCTTTGCGAGATCGTCGTCCAGGGACTTGCGCAGATACGAAACGGCGAAATCGATGAAGAGGCGTATTTTCAATGGCAAGAGCGCCTGCCGGGCGTAAATAATATTGACCGGAGTCGGTTCGGGCTCAAAATCTTGGAGGATGAGGGACAGCTTCCCCTCGGAGACTGGCTTGACGACTTGATATGAGAGGACGTTCGTAACCCCGATACCCGCAACGGCAGCGTCTATCGCCGCTTCCGCAGTATTGATCTTCAATCGGCACTGAGGACGGACTCCACGGCTCGGCTTGCCGTCTCGAGGGTTGAAAATCCAGGTCGACCCTGAGGCGAGCGCTGTGTAGGTGACACACATATGCTTCGCCAAATCGTCCAGCGTCTTCGGCGTTCCGTGCGCCGAAAAATAGGCGGGACTGCCGCACACGACCCGACGAATTTCACCAACCTTAGTCGCGACGAGCGTACTATCAGACAACATCCCGGTCCGAACGGCGAGATCGACGTGCTCATCAACGAGGTCAAGCGTACGATCTGACAGCGTCAAATAGACACTTATCTGTGGATATTCGGCCAAGAACGCGGTCACTACCGGGACGACATAAAGCCGACCGAAGACGATCGGAGCCGTGATCTTAAGACCGCCGCGCGGAACGCTATGCTCTCCAGCGGCTTGAGATTCGGCTTCGTCAACCTGATCGAGAATGCGTTTGCATGCGGCTAGATAGGAAACTCCCGCCTCCGTCAGCGCCAGCTTTCGTGTCGAGCGAACAAGGAGCTGGGTGTTGAGATGAGCCTCGAGATCAGCAACCTTGCGGCTGACCGTGGGAAGAGGAACGTTCAGCTGGCGCCCAGCCGCGGAGAAGCTCCCGGCTTCAACCGCGGCGATGAAATATTCCATTGCTTCCAAACGATCCATCTTCTCTCACTTTTCGAGAGGCCGTCTGCTTGATTAACCTATTATTGGGGTGAGCGGTAGGTCATCCTCGTTTCGTCCCAAGTGCGGTGATCGACGGCATGAGTAAGCTCAATCCGCATCGACATATGGGATCTGTAGTTCACCCAGAACATCCTCATAGCTAGCCTGAGCGCTCGCGTTGGGGCCGGAAGTAGTGGCGTCCACGCGTGTGTGAATATCCGCACTAATGCCGAGAATTTCGCCAACGGGGCAGAGGTTTGCGGCCTCCAGCAAGAATGCGCGCTGTTGCGCGTCGAGTTCTCCGTCTAGCACGAGAGTGCGCTGGAACGAATCCCTTTCGCCCTGGGCGCCGTGGTAGAAGCTGACGCCCACTTCCACGTGCTCCAGCGGAAGTTTATGGCGCCGAGCCTGAAAACGAACGGTCATAGCGGTGCATGCGGCGAGAGATGCGCTAAGAAGGTCATAAGGATTGGGACCGGGAGATACGTAGCCGACTCCATCTGGACCGCCGATAGCAAACTGAGATGTGTCGACATGACCAACCATTGCGCCATGGTTGGTGGGGTCGCTCGCGACGACAACTTCGCGGAGCTTAGGTGCGTTATCCTGCGATGTCATAGAGCTTTCCTTCCATTGTGTGAGCGTGTCATGAAAGCGGCGTCGCTAGCCGCCATATCGTTCGGTCTTGATCACCGCGGCGTCCAACCCTGCCATTAACGCTCCATCGGCCGCGATATCGACGAAGGGGTTTGATCCGCAGATGAATACATGCGCAGGCATGTGATGGAGCCGGGCAATTAACTCGGCCACCATCGCGTTATCGATGCGTCGCGCAAAGTCACAGGCGCGCGCTGGGGCCTCTCGAGTAATCGCCAGCGCCAACTTGAATGTCGGGTCAGCCATTTCCAATGAGAACAGCTCATCGGCGAACAGCACGTCGCGCTGTGTCCGAGATGACACGAGCAGCGCTGTCGGCACAGTCTGCGCCAGGTCGCCGCGTCGCCGGATCATCGCCATCAGCGGCACGACACCAGACCCCGCCCCGACCAACAATACCGGTGCGGTTGAACGTTCGGGCCACAGGAAGTGGCCGCCGAGCGGGCCACGCAGTTCGATTTCGTCGCCCACAGCCGCAATGTCATGGAAAAACGGAGAGACTTCACCGTCCGGGAGGCGTTCGACCGCAAGCTCAATGATATTCGAGGCACTCGGTGAGGAGGCGATCGAATAACTCCGCATCGCCACGTAGCCGTCCGGAGCCGTCAATCGCACATCAACGTGTTGACCGGCGATATGCGCAAATGGCTCGCTGAGTCGCAGGAAGAAGCTTTTGATGCTTGGCGTTTGCTGAATGATCTCGGCGATGATGCATGTCTGCCAAGACGCCGGTCGCGGGCCACCCTCAGTCATTGGTGTACCGCTGCTCGCGCCACGGGTCGCCGTAAATGTGATATCCGCGCAATTCCCAGAAGCCTGCCTCGTCGCGTTCGGTAAATTGGAGCCCGTTTACCCACTTGGCGGACTTCCAGAAGTAGAGGTGTGGGACGAGGAGTCGTGCCGGGCCGCCATGATCGCGGGGAAGCGGCTGCCCCTCGTAATTCAGAGCAACCATGGCCTTTCCGGACGCAAGATCTGCAAGGGGAACATTTGTGGAGTAGCCATCGTAGCAGTGTGCGAGCACGAAATCAGTGGGACGCTCAACGCCGGCATCGGCAAGGATGTCGTCGACGATCACGCCCTCCCAGGCGGTGTTGAGTTTTGACCACGATGTGACGCAATGAATGTCTCTCGTCATCTTGGTCTTGGGCAAAGCGTTGAACTCACTCCAGTTCCAAGCCTTGATGGGCCTCGGCCCGATCTTGAGGGTAAATTTCCAATCCGCTGTCTCGACGCGCGGGGTCGGCCCGGCTGTCAGGACAGGGAAGTGCTCGACAAGGTGCTGGCCCGGCGGAATTCGATCCAGCTGGTCTTCTCCCGAATTTCGGCTGGTAAAGCCTCTGGTCACCATAGCGAGCTCCTTTGCGGCGTTACGGGTGCCTTCTTCACGATGAGGTCCCGAGCGTTCGAATGATTGGTCCACCGGCTTGGACGAATGCGCAGGTGGGTAGCAGCGCAAAGTAAGACTTGGTATTCAGGGTAGATCTCAGCGCTGCATCCGCCCAGCCGGTGCGTTCAATAATTAAATTCGACGACCATTCGGGTAAAGCTATCGTATCCATAACAGGCAGGAATGCTCGGCGAAGTCAGCGTCGAAGCTCCGCGAAGAGGAAATCCGTGAACGCGCGCGCGGCGGGCTTGATGATATTTCCGCTCACGAACAATGCGCTGATTTCCATCGAGCCGAAGTCCCAGTCAGGCAGCACCCGCAAGAGCGCCCCGGTCTCGATCTCTGCCTGCACGCTTGTTTCGCTCGACGCGGCGATTCCCAGCCCGGCGACGGCGCTTGCTGTCGCGCCTTCGTTGATGGTGATAGCGAGCTGGCCGTCGACGCGCACGGATACAACACGCCCGTCCTTGCGGAACGACAAAGTCGGCGAGGGATGCGCTGGACTGAGGATCACCGAGTGGTGCGCGAGGTCTGACGGCATCGTGGGCGTGCCACGCTCCCGGAGGTAGTTTGGGGAGGCCGCGAGTATCCTCGGCTGGTGGAGGAGTTTGCGCGCCGTCGCGCTCGAGTCGCGGAGGGCGCCGAACTGGAACGACACGTCGAGGCCCTCAGTCACGATGTCTGGGTAGCGGTCAGTCACCCGGAGCTCGATCTTCAGCGCCGGGTGCTGCTTCATAAACGTGGAAAGCCGCGGAATGATTTCCCTGAGCCCGAAACTTACCGGCGTGCCGATGCGAAGGACCCCTCGCAGCTCTCCGGTGCCGCGAGCCTCGTGGTCGGCCTCATCGATCGCGGCTAGGATCGGCTCCACACGCATCAAATAGGTTGCTCCAGCGTCCGTCAGCGTGACCGCACGGGTTGTCCGGCTGAAGAGCGTCGCACCAACATCGGCTTCCAACGCGGCGATAAGGCGTGAGGCCGAGGCCTGAGAGAGACCGAGTTCACGACCGGCACTCGAAAAATTGCCCACGCGACCTGCGCGGGCAAACAATTTCAGCGCTGTAAGTCGGTCGTTCATCGCTTCTCTATCTTACTCCTATTTCCCCGCTGGGTCCGGGGACCAAAATGGCACCTCTCGTCCGCGAAGATAATACCCGCGAACAGAGACATTGTCTCTCATTTATTGAGAGGATTAACCGCCGGCAACGGCGCGGCGACAGGACGCTCGAACACTCATCGCGCAATGATAGAAAGGCGCGTCAACGATGTGTGGCCAATCGACGTATATGACACGCCAAGCGCAGACACCTATGCCGCTCAGGTGACTACACACGTGCGCTCCAGAGCCGATCCAGGATTGGAAGGAGGTCCGTTGGGTTTGAGCGGTGAGTTTGATCCGGATCGACTTCCGAGTAAGCGATAACTCCGCTTTGATCGACAACGAACCGCGCCGGGATTGGAAGCGTCCAACTATCCTCCCCGTGAAGGCGTGGCAGATCGATTCCGCTCTTCAGATGCAACGTCTGGAGCAGTTCGGGGATGCGCCAACGAACACCGAACTGCAGCGCGACCTTCCCGCCTTTATCGCACAAGATTGGTAACGTTATCTGCTTGGTCCTTCGGGTCCTTGCATTCTCCTCAATTGTCTGCGGCGATATGGCGACCAGCGAAGCTCCACGTGCCTCGATTAATGGGCGGACCTCTTCGAGCGCCCTTAAGCCGCGAATGCAACCGGGACACCAGCCGCCGCTATAGAAAACCAAAAGGAGCGGACCGTGGCGCAATATCGATGCCAAGGAGGTCTCTACGCCATCTTGGTTGGGTAGAGAGAAGTCCGGTACGCGTCGTCCGGCGGCTAATGCGTTCTCGGTTTGGCCAGAGGCCTTCAGGTATTCCGCGGCCTGCGCTAGGGCGATCGTGATATCAGTGTTCATTTCCGGCGTCCTGTATTCCGAACAGCTCGCGTTTCAATGCCCGAGCCGGTCGATAAGGCTTCTCTCAATAGCGGTCATCGGCAACTTCGACTTAATCAGCCCGTCATGAGCCGGTCGCAGATCGCCCGAGCCGATGGATCGGGCATAGAGTCCGCAACATGGCAGCTCATGCTGGACTTCCGCTTATCGATGGACAGAACAGAACGTTCTGTAACCGCCAACAAAATGCCAATCCAAGGGAACCCAATGTCAAAGCTCAAGAGGGGATTTTTTGCGGGAGCGCATGCAACCACCCGCGCTGCGCGGGTGGGCGCGCGCTCGGGGTTAAGCTCTCCTGGTCGTCTCGAACAGGAACCATGTGCGACGTTCGGCCTCGTCGATCCAGTTTTCCATCAGGCTGGCCGTGGCGACATCGCCATGCTCGTCGCAGACATTGTGGGTCTGCCGCAGGCGTTGGGTAAGCACCAGGTTGTCTTCCTTCAGCTCGGCCAGCATGTCTTCGGGTGTGACGAAATCCGCATCATTGTCCTCGATATGCTTCTCCCTGGCGATGTGGCCGATCGAGCGGATCGTTGTGCCGCCGATCTTGCGCGCTCTTTCCGCGATTTCGTCCGTCATCGCGAAAATCTGCGCGGCCTGTTCGTCGAGAAGGAGGTGATAATCCCGGAAATGCGGGCCTGATATATGCCAATGGAAGTTTTTGGTCTTGACGTAAAGCGCGAACACGTCCGCCAGAAGCACAGTGAGAGCGGCCGAAATATCCTTGGTGGCATTGGAGCCGAGATTGCTCGGTGTGTCGAGCGGCGCCTCGCGCCGCTTTCTCGTGTCTTCCATACTCATTTTGATCCCTCATTCAGGTTTGATGCAGTCTTGGTGTTCGTCGCGGGATGGCTCCGAACAAGCAGTTTTGCGAAATTGGGTCTGCACGTTTGCGAGGTGCCGGCCCTTCACGTTAACGCGACATGGCCGGTCCGCCGTCGATGACTAGCCACGCCGGACCACGTCGCAGGGAGCATCATCATTCGCACCGCTGTTCCGATACCGACTGCGGACTCGATCTCGATAGCGCCGCCGCTCTCTTGAACGAATTGCCGCACTTGGCCGAGACCGAGACCCGAACCTTGCCCAACGGGCTTCGTCGTGAAATTGGTGTCGAACGCTCGCCTAAGCACGTCGTCTGTCATGCCGCTTCCGTTGTCCGCGACGATGATTTCTACCGCCCCAGTTACCGCTCCTGGACGCGGGACGCTGTTCTTCGCGGAGATTACGACCTCGCCACCGTCTTGCAGCGCCGCGCTCGCATTACGGCACAAGTTGAGAAGCGCGAAGTAAAGGTCCTCTGGATCGGTGGCAAAATCGGAGAGATCTTGGGCAATCTCAGTGCGAAGTGACCGACCGGGACCGATGGCGTGCCGCAAATCCTCCGTTGCCGCGACAAGGTCCCGCCGAGTCGTGATGTTCGCATGTCCATTTTGTTCAATAAAATTTCCACCTAAGAGTTTGCGACTCGAAACCGCGGCGCGCTGCACTGCGTGCCGCATTTGGTCGACAATCCGTTTCCTTCCCTCGACCTCCGTCTGGCGCTCCCAGAGCCGCAGCCCACAATCGATCGTGGCAAGGAGGTTTGTGATGTCGTGCAGAATCGCTTTGGCGGCCTCGCCTATGGCGGCGGGGTCTTGATCTTGCGTCAGCGGAATAGAGTGCGAGGCACTAGCCGGCGGTAAATTGCGGCACATCACGCCGGAAATTTCACGATCTCTGCCAAGCGCAGAGATCTCGACCTTCCTCACGGTTGGGGCGATGTCGCACTCAAGCGATGATAGATGCCGGACGTCGGTGTGAAAAATCCGAGGCGTGATGACTTCAATTACCTCGTTGCTTTGCATAGCGACCCTCCTAGCTTTTCAATCTAGCATCGTGTTCCGCGTGTCGATCGCGGTACTGAAAGTATTTGGTACGGCAATGCTTCGGAGAATGACCTTGCAACGCCGACGAGGGAAATCACCTCTTGCCATAGAGTCGATAGACGATCGTTATAGCCGGTCGCCGCACGGCGCTCTCGGACACGATTAGTCCGGCCAGTGTCGAGGCGCTCATGGGCTCCGGACTGTCATCCCCTGCGCGCCGCGAGGTGCACGGGATGACGCGCAAGGACTATGACGACGACTTCAGCAAATTTGTATCGATCGGCAGGCTGCGCACACGCTTGCTGGTCGCGGCGAAGATCGCATTTGTCACTGCAGCACTGACAATCGCTGTCGGAGCTTCGCCAACGCCACCTGGAGCTTCCGCGTTCTTAATCAAGTGCGTCTCCACCACCGGCACCTCGTCGATACGCATCGGCAGATAGCTGTCGAAATTGCTTTGCTCGACGCGTCCATCCTTGAAGGTGATCGAGCCATGCAGCGCAGCGGTCAGCCCGAAAAGCGTTCCACCTTGAATCTGTGCTTCGATCGTATCCGGATTGACGTACATGCCGCAGTCAATCGCACAGACGATCCGCTTGACCTCGACAGAGCCATCGGCCGCCACTTCGACCTCCGCGACCTGCGACGTATAACTTCCGTATGCGAATTGGACCGAAATCCCGCGGCCATGCCGTGCGGGGAGTGGTGATCCCCACCCAGCTTTTTCCGCGGCAAGCGACAGAACAGCAAGCGCTCGCGGATTGTGGCCGAGCAATCCCTTGCGATAAGCGACGGGATCCTGTTTCGCGGCATACGCGAGCTCATCTATGAAGCTTTCGACTACAAAAACATTGTGAGTGGGTCCGACACCGCGCCACCAAGAGGTCCGGACACCAGGGGGCTCGACCTGGACATAGTCGACGTGGATATTGGGCAGCGCATAGGGCGGCTCGGCCGCCGCTTCTACGGCATCGGGGTCCAATCCGTCCTTGAAGTAAGGGGGATAATAGCGAGCCATGACCGAGGAGCCGGCGATCCGATGCGTCCAGGCAACCGGCTTGCCGGCCGCATCAAGTCCGGCCGACAGCCGGTCGAGATAGTACGGCCGATACATATCGTGCTGGATGTCTTCCTCGCGGCTCCAGATCACCTTCACCGGACCATCGACGTGCTTGGCGATCTTGACGGCGAGGATCGTGCCATCGGGTTCCAGCCTTCGGCCGAAGCCACCGCCAATCAGATGATTGTGAATTTTGATTGCATCCTTTGGCAGGCCGGTGAGTTCGGCCACCTGAGACTGCGTGATCGTAGGCGCCTGTGTCCCGACCCAGATGTCGCAGCGATCCTTCTGCAGATGAACGGTGCAGTTCATCGGCTCCATCGCCGCGTGGGCCAGGAAAGGCACCTGATAGATGGCGTCTACCCGTTGCGCGGCCTCCGCAAGAGCCTTCCCTGCATCACCGACGTTACGGGCGACCACGCCCGGCTTTTGGGATTCCTCCTCCAATTGCTTGACGATATCGGCGTTGCTGACCTTGCCGTTCGGCCCGTCGTCCCACGTGATGGCGGCGGCCTCGAGCCCCTTCTTCGCCGCGCCCGTGTGATCCGCCACCACAGCAACGGCTTCATCGATGTTGACCACTCGCCGGACGCCCTTCACTGCCAGCGCGGCCTTCTCGTCCACCGTTTTCGCCTTGCCACCGAGCACGGGCGAAATAGCAACCGCTGCAACCTTCATACCCGGCAGTCGCGTATCGATACCGTAGAGCGCGCGCCCATCGACCTTTATCGGGGAATCCACGCGCTTGGCGCGCGTGCCGATCAGGGTGAAATCCTTCGGGTCCTTCAATTTGACGTTTGCCGCAGGCGGCACAGGCAATTTTGCCGCGGCCTTCGCAAGTTGGCCGTAGCTCAGATGCTTCGAGCCTGACGCATCGAACACAACGCCGTCCTTGGCGCGGCAAGTCGCTGGATCGACATTCCAGCGCTTTGCGGCTGCCGCAATCAGCAGATTACGACCCACTGCCCCTGCCTGACGCAGCGGTGTCCAGAAGGCGCGCACAGAGGCGGAACCACCTGTATTTTGAATGCCTATGATCGAATTGACGTAAAGCGCATGATTTGGCGGCGCATGCTGAACCTGAATCTGGTCGAGCTTCACTTCCAGTTCTTCGGCAAGAAGCATCGACAGCGACGTATAAACCCCCTGCCCCATCTCGACCATCGGCATGATCAGGGTCACGGCGCCGGTTGGATTGATCCGTATAAATCCGTTCGGCGCGAAAGTACCCGTGACCTCGTTTTCGACCACCTGCGAAGCAGGCGCCGCGAAGACGGACTCCGTGCTTGCACCGGTTAGCGCAAAACCAAGCAGCAAGCCTGCGCCCTGAAGAAAGGCGCGCCGCGGCATCGCTGTTTCATCGACAATCTGCTTTTTCAGAACAAGCTCATCCATGATTTCAAACTCCGGCAGCGTGCTTGATCGCAGCGCGGATGCGCTGATAGGTGCCGCATCGGCAGACATTGCCCGACATGGCGGCATCGATGTCGTCATCCGTCGGCTTCGGCGTGTCTTTCAGTAACGCCGCCGCCGACATGATCTGGCCGGACTGGCAGTAGCCGCACTGCACCACCTCCAGCTCCAGCCACGCCTTCTGCAAGGTCGCGCCCTGCGGTGTCTGGCCGATCGCCTCGATCGTGGTGACCGCGCTGTCGCCGACGCTGTCGACTGGCGTCTGGCACGAGCGGACCGCCTGGCCGTCGCGATGCACGGTGCAGGCGCCGCACAGCCCCTGGCCGCAGCCGAACTTGGTCCCGTTCATGCCGAGTACGTCGCGCAGCACCCACAAAAGCGGGATGTCGCCGTCGACGTCGACCTCATGGGGTGTGCCGTTGATCTTTAGCGTGAAAGCCATGCATGCCTCTCGGTGGCTGGGGCTGATAGGATGCAGCCCGCCGACATGACAGCGGTCGGCCGGCTGCGTGGATCAATGAGAGCGCGCCGTTCACGGACGAACGCGGATGACCGTCTTTCCCGAGCGTCGCTCGGTCGCGTTGAAGGCGGCGACGGCTTCGTCGAGGGTCGCGACGTTGCCGATGTTCGTCCGCAGTCGTCCGTCCCGCACCCGCTGGACGATCTCGCTTAGTTGAGCACGATCGGACTCGACAACGAAGTCGACCGCCAGACCATCGGCGGGCCGCGCCTCGGCTGGTCCGACGATGGTCACCAGTGTTCCTCCGGCTCGAACAAGCCCTGCGGACCGCTCCTGGATGTCGCCGCCGATGACATCGAACACCAGATCGACGCCACCGACGTCTTCGAGGACGTCATTGTCGAGGTCGACGAACTCCTGCGCGCCGAAGTCGAGGACCTTCTGACGGTCGGCGGCGCGTCCGGTGCCGATGACGTAGGCGCCGGCCTCACGCGCGAGCTGCGTCACCATCGTCCCGACTGCGCCGGCCGCGCCGTGCGCAAGGACACTCTGCCCCGCCTGAAGACGGCCGTGCTGGAACAGTCCCTGCCACGCGGTCAGGCCCGAGATCGGCAAGCTGGCGCCCACCGTGAAGTCGACGTCGCCTGGCAGCGGCGCAAGGTTGCGTGCCTCGATGGCCACAAACTCGGCCAGGGTGCCGTCGCGATGCCAGTCGGCGAGGCCGAACACACGCTGTCCCACCGACAGACCCGTCGTGCCATAGCCGAGGGCCGTGACCACTCCGGCCAGCTCGTGGCCAGGGATCGACGGTGTCCGGTCACGGTCGCGGCGATCGGTCCAGGTCGAGGGCCATGTCAGCTCGGTCGGGACGAATCCCGACGCATGAATCTGAACGATGACGTCGTTTATCGCCGCCTGCGGCTCGGGCCGCTCCGTCAGCTTCATCCCGGCCGTTCCAGCAGCCTGATCCGTTACCACGATTGCCTTCATGATAATTGTCTCCTCGGTTCATTCATCTCGGATGCGGCAACGCCCGTTACTCGATCGGACATGGAACCTCTCCCATGACCGTCAGGTCGATCGCAGCAAGCGCTTTGTCCCTCGCTAATATGGCCTGGTCCCGGTCGAGAAACGCGGTGGCCTGCATGGCGAAGAATTGCAGGGTTTTCAGCCCAGTGGAGCCCAGCACTGCCGACAGATACGGCGTGAGAAAATCGGGCTGATTGGCTTTCTCGCCGGCGAAGACGCCGCCGGAAGCGATACCGACGAACACCGGACGATCCGAGAGCATTCCCACTTTCCCTGCTCGCGTCGACTTGAAGGTGCGACCGGCGCGAAGGATTTGGTCGATCCAAGCTTTGAGGACCGAGGGAACGGTTAAGTTGTGCATGGGCGTTCCGATGACAATCACATCGGCCGCCTCGACTTCCTGAATAAGCACCTCGGAAAGATCAAGCGCGCCGCTCAGCGGGGCCGCCAAGGTGGCCGGCGACGACAGGGTCGTCGCGTAGTCGGGTGCGGCGTGCGGCAGGGGGTAAGCGCCGAAGTCGCGCCGGCTGATGCTCGCGCCGGGCGCAACCTCAAGGAGCTTTTTGACAATCGCCGCCGAAAGCTGGCGGCTGTGCGATTCTGGACGCGGGCTGCAATCAATATGGAGGATTTTCATGCCACGCTCCGCTTATTGCTTCAGGACCGGATAGCCGTCAGTGTAGATCCAGTCTGACTGTCGCGCCGGCTCGTGACAGGACTGACAGTCCGCCGTGTAGTCGGTGGATGTGGTCTTCTGGGGATCAGCTGCGTCGAACCAGGACCAACCCCAGCCGTCGCCCCAAAGCTTGTTTCCTGGAAATCGGCCGGCGCTGTCTTTCACCATGACGAACCAGCCGGCTAGGGTGCCGGCACTGCTTACGGTTCCGGTTGTCATATCGTTGGTAGTCGTATCGAATACTTCCTTCACGAGAACGGCGCCGTCGGGAAAGTGTCCGTCCTTGCGATATGCGGCGATGGTTCCGGGCGACGCATAGACCACGTGCAACTGTTTTGAGCCCGGACCGTCGTCTTTAGCCACTGCCCAGCTGCCCAGCACCTGATAAGCGGTCCGATAGTCGGAAGGCACGTGCAGATTTCCCTTGTCGTCGACAACAGCCGCAGCCGTTCCTTCGTATCGCGAGTGCTTATCCATCTGCGCATAGGTCGTAACGGCGCCGGCGCCGATCACGGACAATCCTGCCAGGGCAGCGCCCAAGGCAATGACGATTCTCATGGCAATGTTCCTATGTTGGTGAACCAGAAGCGTTCCTCGGCGTCCCTCGATGAGATCTCCGACGAAGGTAATTAGTTCTCGCAGGGCGGGACGAAGTTTTCCAATAGCTGAGATGTATCGTTTCCATAGCGGCGGGGAATGCTCGCGACGGCCCTCACGTGTCCTGGGCACCGGCGGCACCAACGACATCGGTTTCGCCCCATCACCGGCTTCCCGGCAGAAGATCTCGTAACCGTCAAAATCGGCCGTGCGGTCCACGTCACTGACCTTCGAGCTCGGATCGAGCGCGAAGGGACTCCAATAACGGCAGGCTATCGATTTTATGGCGAGAGGTGATTTCCCTTTCGGAGCGTGGGAACCCACTCTGCCATTCGACGCCACGCCAAAAAGCGACACGTTCTCCAAACGGATGGCTTCGGATCACGGAAAAGGAGGTTGATATGCAGAATGCGGATGGACGGAAGGCGACCGCCCCATGCTCGAAAGCCCTCCCGTTGTCGAGTTTCTTCCGCCAGACATCGTAGTACTCGCGGATGGTGCGGGCGTGGCTATCGGGCAGGGGCGCCTCTTCGCCGCCTCGGTGGGCCCTCGCGCGCGTCGCGAACAGCACCGATCGACGCCCGCGCTCCGGTCTGTTGACATCCCGTTAGTAGGCCCCAACGGAGAGGTCTCGGGAATTCTGCGCCGCGTCCTGCCCGTCGCTGAGTTTGGCGCCCTCTCGGCGCACCTCGAATCGGCCCGGCGCGGCTCCAGCGACGAGGTTACAAACTCTGTTGCGCATGATATGAACAATCTCCTGGCCGTGATCGACGGCGGCCTTGGCCTTCTGGAACACCAAAGCGACGCCGATACCCGCAGGGCGATCTTTACCCGCTTGCGCCGCGCAGTCGACAGAGGCGCAATTTTAACGCGAAGGCTCCTGGACCATGGAAGTCTAGCCCGTCGCGGCTATGCTGGCACGACGCCTACACAGCTGTCTGTCGCCATTGAGGCTTTGCGCTCGTCGTTGAGCGCGGACACACTGATGGAAATAGAGATCGAAGCCGGCCTGTGGCCGGTAAACGCTGATGCCGATGAGCTCTATTTTGCGTTGCTGAATTTGTGTCGAAACGCTGATGCAGCCACGCGCAAGGACGGCCTGATCGTTGTCTCCGCCGCGAATGTAGCTGCCCAATCGGACGGGCACGATGGAATGGTCGCAATCACAGTCCGCGACAACGGCTCAGGGATGACCGAGGAGGTCATGGGGCGCGCCTTCGAGCCGTATTTCACGACGAAGGAGGTTGGCGTCGGAACCGGCCTGGGACTTTCCCAAGTTCGTGCGTTTGTCGAGCGCCATGGGGGATATATTCACTTGCAGTCCGAGTTAGGCGTCGGAACCGCGGTCCACCTGATTTTCCCCCGTGTGCCGGACGAGGAGTCTGCTGCTCCGGCTCGGGAGCCGTACAGTGACGATAGGTACTCGCGCTCGGCTCTCTCGACTATCGGCTATAGCCCGTCGCTGAACGGGGGCGTCTTCCACATCGTACCCTCAAGAGGGGCCGGCGGGGTCGACGATATAAGACGCTAATTGGCACGATAGCCAATCTCATCTCGTTAGGCTCCGAGGACTGCCGTTGCGATGCCTCGCCCGATCGCACCCGTATCGAAAATTGGGAGCTTTCCGCGCCCATAAATTTTGGGGACATAACAAGCTGTCATTTGGGCCAATTCAAAGCGGACTTCATGTCGCCAAAAACCCCGGTTTTTCGAATTTTTGGGTCAAATCAAGTGGCAGGCTATAGGAGGTTCTGGAAACCAATGAATTTGACCCAGAACGCGTGAGTCTGACCTAAAACAGCTGATTTCGGGCGGTGTTGTTGGTTGCTTCCAAGTCAACGCGGGACCTCTGCATTGTTTGTGCCTGTTAACTGCGGTGACTTGACCGCAGTGGGTTTGGTTGCCGAACGGGCAGAGCGTGCCCTTCGTTGAGGGTTCGGCTTAGACCAAAAACTCTTT
This sequence comes from Rhizobium sp. SVR5-2C, assembly GCF_056755115.1. NCBI lineage: Bacteria > Pseudomonadati > Pseudomonadota > Alphaproteobacteria > Hyphomicrobiales > Rhizobiaceae > Rhizobium > Rhizobium sp. SVR5-2C. Next base: position 22,067 of record NZ_JBNDHT010000007.1, read on the forward strand.
GTCGACGGGAATTTGCATCGCGTTGACTAGGTGATTGGTCTGTCCCGCCAACCCGATGACCGCAAGCAACTCTGCGTGCTGAGCTTCCGTCATTCCGCGCGCCTTTGCCGCTGCCGTGTGGGAATGGACGCAGTAGGTGCAACCGTTCGCCGTCGAGACGGCGATGTAGATCATCTCTCGTGTAAGGGGATCTAAAGCACCCTCGGCTGTCATGACAGCCTTCAGTCCTTCCCAGGTCCGCTTCAACAGAACAGGGTCATTGGCGAGACCGCGCCAGAAATTGTTCACAAAATCTGATTTTCTGGTTGTCCGTATATCATCGAAGACTTCCTTCAATGCCGGCACTGCGTTTACTTCCGCATCGGTAAGCAGCTTGACGGTGGCCATGGCAGTTCCTTTTCGAGATCAATGGACCGCAGCATACATGATCTCTCCCTCGGTTAATCGGCGTGTGGCGATCTGACCCATCCTGCACCGCCGACCATGCAAAAGCGGCGATCCCTGATCGCCGCTTTTGCAGTCGTTCCCCAGCCGGAGTTGCGTTTTATTCGGCGGCGGTGGGACGAAGCACGCCGCGCCGGATCTGATCGGCCTCGATGGATTCGAACAGGGCGCGGAAGTTTCCTTCGCCGAAGCCCTCGTCTCCCTTTCGCTGAATGAACTCGAAGAAGATCGGGCCGATCACGGTTCTCGAGAAGATCTGCAGCAGGATGCGGGTCGTGCCGCCATCCACCACCCCCTCGCCGTCGATCAGGATGCCGTGCTGCTTCATCCGCTCGATCGGCTCGTCATGGCCGTGCACGCGGTCGTGCGAGAGTTCGTAGTATGTTTCCGGCGGGCCGGGCATGAATTTCAGGCCGTTATCGGCCAGCTTGTCGGTCGCGTCGTAAATTTCCTCCGTACCGACGGCGATGTGCTGGATGCCCTCGCCCTTGTATTTCCGCAGATACTCCTCGATCTGGCTGGTATCGTCCTTGGACTCGTTCAGCGGAATGCGGATCTTGCCGCAGGGCGAGGTGATCGCCCGGCTCACCAGCCCGGTAATGCGGCCGTCGATATTGAAGAAGTGGATCTGCTTGAAATTGAATAGCTCGCGATAGAAATCCCACCACTTGTCCATATTGCCGCGATAGACGTTATGGGTCAGATGATCGAGATAGTAGAAGCCGACCCCCTGCGGCTTCGGATCGCGTTCGCCCAGCCATTCGAAATCCGCGTCATAAAGCGATCCCTTCTCGCCGTAGGTCTCGACGAAATAAAGCAGCGAACCGCCGATCCCGACGATTGCCGGAATGTCGATGGTCTTGTCCTCGCCCTCATAGGGCGTAGCACCCTTTGACACCGCATGCTCGAACGCATGCCTTGCGTCAGAAACGCGCCAGGCCATGGACGGCGCGCAGGGGCCATGTTTGTCGACGAAGCGCATCGCATGGCTGCCGGGCTCGGCATTGATCAGATAGTTGATGCTGCCCTGGCGCCAGACGGTGATGTCCTTCGTGCGGTGCTTGGCAGCGCAAATGTACCCCATGCGGGCGAAGAGCTCGCGAAGCTTTTCCGGCTCGGGATGGGCAAATTCGACGAACTCGAAGCCGTCCGTGCCGGCCGGGTTGTCGGCGGTAATGCCTGTCGGCGGTGCGTCATGCGGGAAAGGGCCCATTGTTCTCTCCTCCGAGATGGATTTTGAACAATTATGGCGCAGTTCGCATGCATTGTACTTGCATTCCCGCGGACTTCCGCCATTTCAATACACGGTTCATGCATGGAATGAAGGAAATGCGCACAGATGGAACAGATTGACGGATATGACCTGAAAATTCTCGCGGAATTGCAGCGTGACGGCCGCCTGACCAATAATGAGCTGTCCGAATTGATCGCGCTCTCGCCCTCGCAATGCTCGCGCCGGCGCGCGAGACTGGAGGCGGAAGGCTTTATCCAAAGCTACCGGGCGGTATTGGATCGCGGCAGGCTGGGATTCGATCTTATGGTGGTCATCGCCGTCACGCTCGCCACCCACAATCGCGACAACGCCAAGCGTTTCGCGGCACTGATTGCCAACCTGCCGGAGGTGCTGGAATGTTTCGCCCTGACCGGCGAAATGGACTACCATCTCAAGGTCGTAACACCTGATCTCGCCGGGCTTTCGCATTTCGTCAACGACGTGCTGCTACCGCACGACAGCGTTCAGCATGTGAAGACATCGATCGTGCTTCAAACGCTGAAAGACTTTCAGGGTCTGCCGGTGCGTCAGCGCAGCAGGCAGTGACCGGGCTCAGCGGTGCCGCTTGGTCATGACGGCTTCAACGGCCGCAAGACCGGAAGCAAGCGCCCGAAGACCGTCCTCGCCGAGAAGCGACGCCAGTTCCGCCGAGTATCGGCCTGCCAGAACGGTCAATTCGCGATAGGCTTTGCTTCCCGCCGGCGTCAATTCGAGGTGCTCGACACGGCGGTCTTGCTCGTCTTGCGTCCGCTTCAGCCACCGGCGCTTCTCAAGCGCATAGACCGCCCGGCTGACCTTGGTCTTGTGCATGGTGGAGTGAACGCCGACCTCCGTCGCCGTCATGCGCCCGGAACTTCCGAGCGCTGCAAGCGTGCGCCACTCCGGCCGCGTCAGGCCGTACTCGGCCTTGTAGGCCGCCGCAAAGCGCAGGGCGATAAACTCCGCAGCCCGATTGAGCCGAAACGGCAGGAATTGGTCGAGATCGAACTCGCGGGCGTCCATGGTTTCCTTGATAGTTACAAAATCGATAGTTACGTTTGTAACCATGATGACGGAGGAGAGGCAAGCCATGCTGGACAAAGCGAGGAGCACGGCGGTCGATGCCGTTGCGGACGAGCCGCAATATATGCCGGGCTTCGGCAACGATTTCGAGACGGAGTCCCTGCCCGGCGCCTTGCCGCAGGGCCAGAACAGCCCGCAGAAATGCAACTACGGTCTCTATGCCGAGCAATTGTCAGGCTCGCCCTTCACCGCACCGCGCGGCACCAATGAGCGCTCGTGGCTCTATCGCATTCGCCCGAGCGTGCGGCATACCGGCCGTTTTTCCAATGCGGATTACCCGTTCTGGAAATCGGCACCTTGCCTTGACGATCATTCGCTGCCGCTCGGTCAACTGCGGTGGAGCCCGATCCCTTCGCCGGCGAAAGAACTCGACTTTCTTGCCGGCCTCAGGACGATGACGGCCGCCGGCGACGTCATGACCCAGGTCGGCATGGCGGCGCACGCCTATGTCTTCAATGCCGACATGATCGACGATTACTTCTTCAATGCCGATGGGGAATTGCTGGTCGTGCCGCAGCTTGGTGCCATCCGCATCTTCACCGAAATGGGCATCATCGACATCGAGCCTTCCGAGATCTGCCTTATCCCACGCGGCATGATCTTCAAGGTAACCCGCCTCGGGGACGGTCGGGAATGGCGCGGCTATATCTGCGAGAACTATGGTGCCAAGTTCACGCTGCCCGATCGCGGGCCGATCGGGGCGAATTGCCTTGCCAACCCGCGCGACTTCAAGACGCCGGTCGCCGCCTACGAGGACAAGGAGACGCCGTGCCGGCTGCACGTCAAATGGTGCGGCAAGTTCTACGTGACCGAGATCGGCCATTCGCCGCTGGATGTGGTGGCGTGGCACGGCAACTACGCGCCGTTCAAATACGATCTGCGCACGTTCGCGCCGGTCGGCGCGATCCTCTTCGATCACCCGGATCCGTCGATCTTCACCGTACTGACGGCGCCTTCGGGAGAGGCGGGAACCGCCAATGTCGACTTCGTCATCTTTCCGCCGCGCTGGCTGGTGGCCGAACACACGTTTCGTCCGCCCTGGTACCATCGCAACATCATGAGCGAATTCATGGGCCTGATCCATGGTCAGTACGACGCCAAGGAAGAGGGTTTCGTGCCGGGCGGGATGAGCCTACATAACATGATGCTGCCGCACGGGCCGGATGCGATGGGCTTCGAGAAGGCCTCGAACGCCGAGCTCAAGCCAGTGAAGCTGGACCATACGATGGCTTTCATGTTCGAGACGCGTTTTCCGCAGCAGCTGACACGATATGCAGCCGAGCTTGAGACGCGGCAGGACAACTATCTCGAATGCTGGGACGGGCTGGAGCGCAGGTTCGACGGGACGCCGGGCATCAAGTGAAGGCTGTTCGTGAGGGGCCGGCGTTCCGGCTGATCATTCAAGACGGAATTTGAAAAAGATGAAACTTGCGACGCTCAAGGACTCTACGCGAGATGGCCGTCTGGTCGTCGTCTCCAGGGATCTCACCCGATGCTCCGAGGTCGGTCATATCACTCGGACCATGCAGGCGGCGCTGGACGACTGGGCCCATGTGGCTCCGCGTCTTGCGCGCGTCGCGAAGGGTCTGGAGACCGGCGCGCAACCATTCATACGGTTTCACGAACACGAGGCCGCATCGCCACTGCCGCGCGCCTATCAGTGGGCGGATGGCTCGGCCTATGTCAACCACGTCGAACTGGTCCGCAAGGCGCGCAACGCCGAGATGCCGGCAAGCTTCTGGACCGAGCCGTTGATGTACCAGGGCGGCTCCGATTCATTCCTCGCGCCGCGCGATCCGATCGTCATGCCTGACGATACCTATGGCATCGACATGGAAGCGGAGATCGCCGTCGTCCTCGATGACGTGCCTATGGGAGCGACGATCGACGAAGCGCGCGCCGCGACCCGTCTTGTGATGCTCGTCAACGACGTTTCACTGCGGGCGCTGATCCCCGCGGAGCTGGCGAAGGGCTTCGGATTCTTCCAGTCGAAGCCCTCCTCGGCCTTTTCGCCGGTCGCAGTAACGCCAGACGAGCTTGGCGACGCATGGGACGGCGGAAAACTCCATCTGCCGCTGCACGTCGACCTCAACGGCGAACCCTTCGGACGCGCCAATGCCGGTATCGACATGACGTTCGATTTCGGGGAGCTCATCGTCCATGCCAGCAAGACCCGGCCGCTCAGCGCCGGCACCATCATCGGTTCGGGCACCGTCTCCAACAAGCTGGACGGCAGGCAGGGCAAGCCGGTGGGCCAAGGCGGCGTCGGCTATTCCTGCATTGCCGAAATCCGCATGATCGAAACGATCGAGACCGGCGCACCCGTAACACCGTTCATGATGTTCGGCGATACGGTTCGTATCGAGATGAAGGACGCGGCCGGGCACTCGATCTTCGGCGCCATCGAACAGACCGTGACGCGATATGACAGAAACTGAGGCGGCTTTGATGAGCGAAACGGTTCTTTTCGACTATTGGCGCTCTTCGGCAAGCTACCGCGTCCGGATCGCGCTCAATATGCTGGCGATCCCGTACCGGTCCGTTGCTGTCGATCTCCTGGCCAAGGAACACAAGCAGGCGGCTCATCTGGCGCGAAACCCTCAAGGGCTGGTCCCTACGCTTTCGATCGACGGACAGATGCTAACGCAGTCTCTCGCCATCATCGAATATCTTGCGGAAACGCGGCCTCAGGCTGGCTTTCTGCCTGCAGACATCTTGGGCCGCCAGCGCGTCAGAGCCCTTTCCTATGCCATCGCGATGGAGATTCATCCGGTTTGCAATCTCGGCGTCGTTTCCCACATCATGGAGCAGTCGGACGATCCGGACGCTGCCCGGATAGCATGGATGGGCAAGTTCATCCGTGAGGGGCTTGAGGCCTTCGAGCGGATATTGGACAGACCGGAAACCGGGGAATTTTGCCACGGGGACAGCCCTACCATGGCCGATCTCTGCCTCGTGCCGCAGATCTACAACGGCCGCCGCTGGAAGGTCGATCTTTCTGCCTGCCCGCACGCCACGGCGATCGCGGAAAAATGCGGGCGTCTGCCCGCCTTTGCCGCCGCCCATCCCGACCAGGCACGAAAGAGTACCGCTCTTTAGCAGCCATCTTCAGTTGTTCTTGAACACCAGGCAGACGCCGCCGCTCTTGCGCACCTCCTGGCAGACCTGATTTGCCTCGGCCCGTGTCTGACGCCCAACGCGGGCGACGTATCGAGGCCGGTAACCGAAGCTGCGGTCGCGTTGGCGCAGAATGAGTGGCCTTTCAGAGTTCAAGGGTGACGGCAGCTTGCTGATATCCTGCAGGAAAAGACTGCGGGCGGCCGATGGGTCGAAGTGAGCGGCGAGTTGCGCGCCCCAGGGCGCCCATACGCCTTCGGGCTGCCAGGGATCACTCTTGAAACGGCGGCTCTCGGCAAGGGCAATACAGGCGTCCAGGAAAGGCTTGTCCTTGTCGAGTTCGGGTGCCGGTTTCTCTGGTGGCCTGTCTTTCCACTCTTCGATGGTGTGCGCCGTTATCGCGGTGACATAGCTCCGCGTTTCGAACGGCAAAGCGCCGGCATCGAGGAAAGCCGCCAGACCATCCTCGCCGGCATTATAGGCGGCCGCGGCAAAGCCGAGATTACCGAAACGGTTGCGCAGGTCATTGAGATAGGCTGCCGATGCCTGCAGCGCGCTGAGCGCGTCATAACTGTTCTCCAGCCCCCGCAGTTTGGCGGTGCCCGGCATGAACTGCGCAATCCCCTCAGCGCCCTTTGGGCTCAGCGCGTCGGGCCGAAACCGGCTTTCGCGCCAGATCAGCCGCGCGAAATAATCCGGAGGAAGCTGGTTGGCGCGCGCGAAGTGATCGATGGCCGTGCAGATATCCGCGCTGTAGCTGTCCTTTCGCACGCAAAAGGTGGGGCTGCCGGCGGCCGCCTCCAGAGAGTAAAGACATGCCGGCGGGGCAGGCTTCCCTTCGGGCTGGGAATACCCCGGACTGGCGAGCAAGGCGGCAACGAACGCGCCCGCCATTGGCGCAAGTCTTCCGGCTGTCGCCTTGCGCATGAAGCGCCTCATCCGGTGCCTCTCCCAAACTCCATCGGATCGTCGCGCCGAGACTATCAAAATGAAGTGGAGACCGCCATTGCCGCGATCAAGGAATCAATGGCCTTTGGCTAGGTCATCGGTCAGAAACGCTCGCGCAAAAGGCCGATTGCATCGGCGTCGGCATTTGCAAAGGCAAGCCGAAGATAGCCGTCTTGACCTTCGCCGAAATAGCTTCCCGGGATGCAGACGACGCCCGCTTCTTTCGCAAGCCTTTCCGCCACCGTTACCGAAGGCGTGTCGCCGTACGGATGGCGGATGAAGGCGAAGTAAGCGCCGATCGCGGCGATCGACCAGCCGTTCGTTGCCGCCATGACCGCTTTCAGTGCGTCGGCGCGGCGGGTGATTTCCAGCCGGTTTGCGGCGCGCCAGTCCGCCAGGATGGGAAGCGCCGTCGCGACCGCAACCTGAGCGGCTCGCGGGGCGCAAATCTGCATATTGTCCATGATCTTGGCGATCTCGGCCACGATGCGCGGGCCGGCTGTGATGGCGCCGAGCCGGTGTCCCGGGATGCAGAAGGACTTGGAGAAGCTGTAGAGAAGGACCAGCGTCTCCTCCCAGCCGTCGATGGAGAGCAGGTCATGCGGCGCTCCGCGATCGGCGGGAAGGAAGTCACGATAGGTCTCGTCCAATATCAGCCACGCCCCGTGCTTTCGGCAGAGATGAAAGAGCTCGCGGAGCAGCGCCGGCGGGTAGACGGCACCGGTCGGATTGTTCGGCGTGACGACCGCAAGAGCCCTTGCGCCCGACGACAATGCCCGTTCGGCGGAAGCCAGATCCGGCAGGAAGCCGTTTGCGGCATCGCATTCGACGAGCACCCGACCAATGCCCAGCATCGAGAGCGTGGTCTCGTGGTTGAAATAGAAGGGATTGGTCAGCCCGATCGTTTCGCCTGCCTGAGCGAGTGCAATGACGGAGCACATGAAGGCCTGGTTGCAGCCTGACGTAATGTGGATGTTGGCGGCGGAAACGCTCGCGCCATAAACATCCGACATATGCGCCGCATAAGCCTTCCTCAGGACCTCCTCACCTTCGATGGCACCATAGCCCGTCATTGCGGGAGAAGCGGCCGTCTCGCCGAGAAGCCGCAGCATTTCCGGATGCGCCGGGTAGCCGGGCACCGCCTGCGACAGGTCAAGCAGCGGCCCCCTGCTGCCGTCATATTCGCGCGCCCAGGCAAGCACGGAGGGAATCGGCGGAGGCGACAAACGGGCGACAAGCGGGTTTGGGCGGGCGACGGACATGCGCGGTTCCTTCAAAGATCCTCAGGGTTTCAGACGGCGTTTAGCCGGCTTTCGCGCGGTGGCGCGAGCACGAGAGACGGGGGTGAAGCTTTCGGCGGCAGCCGCCGGAGCCTCCAATCGTGCGCGGCCCCGGATCACACGCCGGGCGGAGGCTTGCGGTTCGGCTCCGCGATCGCTCTCGAGCGCAGCGAAGAACCAGTCGAGGAAGACTTTGACAATCGGCGCAGCGCGCACTTCATTGCGGCAGCCGACGTAGAAAGCATCGTTGGCCGGAACGGAGAGATCGAAGGGCACGACGAGTTCGCCCTGGGCAATCAGGCTTCCGGCCGTGATCGTGTCGCCTAGCGCAACACCCTGCCCGCTCAAGGCCGCTTCGGTCGAAAGGCGCGCATCGCTCATGAAATGCTGCCTGCCGCGCGGCATATCCAAGGCGTCGGCCGCAGCAAGCCAGGTGTTCCATTCGCGTCCATCGTCGCCGTGGAGCAGTACGTGGTCGCGCAGATCGCGGACCGAACGCAGCGCGCGGCTGTTCATCAGCGTCGGGCTGACGACCGGGAACAGCTGCAGGTTTGTCCAAAGGCGCGCCCAGCAGTCCGGCCAGGCGCCATCACCATAAAGGATGCAGATATCGAGGTCCGGCGAATAGAGCAGATCGGGATCGTTCGAAGCGACAAGCGTCAAACTGATATCCGGGAACTGTTCGCTGAATTGATGCATGCGCGGGATCAGCCAGAAAGACAGCAAAGCGGGCACACACGAAATCCTCAGGCTGCCGCTGGTCGACGGGCGCGTCACCAATGCCGTCGCTGCCGCAATACTCTCGAACGCGCTCGTGAGTGCCGGCAAAAGCAGCGCCGCCTGCGGCGTCAGCTTCAGCCGTTTGCCGTTACGCTCGAAGAGCGGTGTGCCGAAGATAGCCTCCAGCGCTTTGATCTGATGGCTGATCGCGCCATGCGTGACGTTCAGTTCGCGCGCGGCGCCCGAGACCGAACCCCGCCGGGCCGCGGCCTCGAAGGCACGCAATGAATTCAGCGGCGGCAATCGGTTGAACATGGCGGTCTGTTGTGAAAAAATCTCACGATGAGCGGTATAACAATGTGAATTGCATTTCCATCATTTTTGTTGGGTAATGCAAGAAAATAAGAAGAAGAGCGTGGGGAACGACGACAAGCCGCATGCGTGCCGGTTCCCCGCCTTTGGAGAAAAAGAGGTGAACCGGAATGGCCTGGGATCAGACGAAACTCGAAGAACTGCGCGCAAAATTTGCCGATAGCCACGGCGGCGAGATCTTCGATCCCGATTTTCGCAAAGTCGCCGACAAGATTTTTTCCAAAAGCGGGACGCGACTGGCCCCTTACGCAGGCGTTCCGACATTCTTGAGCGCCCCCTACATGCCGGTTGCGGCCGACGAGCCGGATTTCGGCAATCTGCAGGTCGCAATCACCGGCATTCCGATGGATCTCGGCGTTACCAATCGGCCGGGGTCGCGCTTCGGACCGCGGGCGCTGCGCGCCATCGAGCGTATCGGGCCTTACAACCATGTGCTGGGCACCGCGCCGGTGTTCGACCTCCGTGTTGCCGATATCGGCGACGTGCCCTTCCAGAGCCGCTACCGGCTGGAACTCAGTCACGAAGACATCGAAAAGCGCATCAACCAGATCGTCGACGCCGGCGTCGCGCCGCTTTCGGTCGGCGGCGATCATTCGATAACTCATCCGATCTTGAAGGCCGTTGGGAAGAAGCAGCCGGTCGGCTTGATCCACATCGACGCCCATTGCGATACGGGCGGCGCTTACGACCAGACGAAGTTCCATCATGGCGGCCCGTTCCGCAATGCCGTTCTCGACGGCGTGCTCGATCCGACGCGCACGGTGCAGATCGGCATCCGCGGCTCGGCCGAATATCTCTGGGAGTTTTCCTACGAATCGGGAATGACCGTCATCCACGCCGAGGAGGTGACGGGCATGGGAATTCCGGCAATCATCGAAAGGGCGAAGGCAATTGTCGGCGACGGACCGACCTACCTCACCTTCGACATCGACAGCCTCGATCCAAGCTTTGCCCCCGGCACCGGAACCCCGGAAGTCGGCGGCTTGACAACACGCGAAGTTCTGGAATTGATCCGTGGCCTGAAAGGGGTCAATCTCGTCGGCGGCGATGTTGTCGAGGTCGCGCCGCAGTATGACGCAACGACGAATACTGCTCATGCCGGCGCTCAGGTCCTGTTCGAGATCCTGAGCCTGATGGTCTTCAGCCCATCCATCGGCAACAAGCGCGACTGACGCCGGCAGCCACCGGAATTGCAAGTTCATGACAGACCAAACAAAAGAGGGAACAAAACCATGAAAAAGATACTCGAAGCGGCGGTCAGCCGCCGCAACGTGCTGGCAAGCGGCCTGGCGGCCACCAGCATGCTTGCCATGCCGTCCATCCTGCGCGCGCAGGACAAATCGCTGAAGGTCGGCGTCTATGGCGGCTACTTCAAGGATTCGTTCGACAAGAACATCTTCCCGGAATTCACCAAGGCGACCGGCATCGCCGTCGAGGCGGTGGCCGAGCCGACCGGCGAAGCCTGGCTGGTGCAACTGGAGCAGGCCGCCAAGGCAGGCCAGGCGCCCGCCGACCTTTCGATGATGTCGCAGGTGGCGATGCTCAAGGGTCAGGCGACCGAGCTCTGGACGCCCATCGACATGACGAAGATCAAGAACGCTTCCGGCCTGATCGATCGCTTCGTCAACAGGTATCCGGACGGCCGCGTCGCCGGCGTCGGCGCCGTGGCGTGGTACATCACACTCGTCACCAATACCGACGTTTACAAGGAGCCGCCGACCTCCTGGACCGCGCTGTGGGATCCTGCAAATGCGGACAAGCTCGGCCTGCTTGCCCTCGTCTCCAACTCGTTCCTGCTGGAAGTAACAGCCAAGACGCATTTCGGCGGCACGAACGCGCTGGACACCGAGGAAGGCATCTTGAAAGCCTTCGATAAGCTTGCCGAAGTGAAGCCGAACGTTCGCCTCTGGTATCGCGACGAAGCGCAGTTCGAGCAATCGCTGAAATCCGGCGAAATTCCGATGGGTCAGTACTACCATGACGTCACCGGACTTGCAGCCGCTGACGGCTTCCCGGTCCGTTCCACCTTCCCGAAGGAAGGCGGCATCCAGGATTCCGGCTGCTGGGCGCTGTCGCGCGCGTCGAAGAAATCCGAAGAGGCACACATCTTCATCGACTATATGTGCCAGCCGGCCATTCAGGCGCTGATGTCGCGCAAGGTCGGCACGGCTCCGACCCTCAAGCGCGAGTTGCTCGACCTTACCGATAAGGAGTTTGCTGCGGTTTCCTCGGCCATCGAGCCGATCATCCCGCGCTATGACCTCTATCAGACCAAGTCGGATTGGCTGAACCAGAAATGGACGGAACTCATCGTCGGCTGAGATTTGAAGCTTGAATGCGCCGCAGCGGTCTGTGTGCGCCTCCACCTTTGACGGCGAGGCGCATGCGGAGCATTCTTCGTGCGCATGCGCCTCACGCGGGGGATCTATGTCCGGACTGGCACTCAACAACGTCACGAAACAATTCGGCCCCTTCACGGCCGTCGACAATGTCCAGCTCAACGTTCCGCACGGGACGTTTGTCTGCATGCTCGGCCCCTCCGGCTGCGGCAAGACCACTCTGCTGCGCATGATTGCCGGCCTCGACACGCCGACCGGCGGCGCCATCGTGCTCGATGACAAGGACATTACCGCCATCCCAACGCATAAGCGCGAACTGGGAATGGTTTTTCAATCGCTCGCGCTTTTCCCGCACCTGACGGTCGGCGAGAACATTGCCTATCCGCTGCGCATCCGCGGCACGGCAAAGGACGCGCAGAAGAAGCGCGTCGATGAACTGCTCGCGCTCATCCACCTACCGAGTTATGCCGACCGGCCGGTGAACAAGCTATCGGGCGGCCAGCGCCAGCGTGTGGCGATCGCCCGGGCGCTGACGATTTCCCCGAAGCTCTTCCTGCTCGACGAGCCGCTTTCGGCGCTCGACGCAAAGCTGCGCGAGGCGATGCAGGTGGAGCTTCGCCAGCTCCAGCAGCAGCTTGGGATCACGACGATCGTCGTTACCCATGATCAGCGCGAGGCGATGACGATGGCAGACACTGTCGTCGTCATGAATGGCGGCCAGATCCGCCAGGCGGCGAACCCGATCGAGATCTACCGCCGTCCCGCCGATCGCTTCGTCGCCGATTTCATCGGCTCCACCAACCTGCTCGAAGTCGAAGCCGACTCAGCCGGCCGGGCGACCGTCCTCGGCAAGGTTATCGAGGGAGTTTCGCTGCCGCCTGGCCTCACTAGGGCAACCCTGTCGGTACGGCCGGAGGATGTGCATCTGACAGCACCCGGCGGCAGCACCATCGGTGGCAGGGTAACTTTCATCCGCGATCTCGGCGGCACGATCGAGACCTTCCTTGACCTTTCCGGAACACAGGTCATCGCCGTTTCAACCCCGCGCGAACGGCCGGCTGTCAACGTCGGCGATGAGGTCGGCGTCAAGATCTCGCCCGACATCTGCGTGGTGCTGAAGCAATGAGGCGCGAACGACCGCAGAACATCGCCGACTACTGGCCGCTCGCCTTTCCAGCCGGAATGCTGACGGTCTTTTTCGTCATCCCGTTCGGAACGATGGTTGCCGTCAGCTTCTTCCAGCGGCAGCAGGGCGGCTTCTATACGCCGGCCTTCGTCTTCGACAACTACGCCCGTTTCATCAGCCTGTTTTTCGGCAAGGTGCTGGGTTTTTCGCTGTTTCTCGCAATCGCCGTCGCGGTCTGCTGCGTCGTGCTTGGCATTCCATTCACCTATCTGCTGACGCGCGTGGGGCGCAAGGCCCAGGTGATCTGGCTGGTGGCGCTGCTGTCGATCCTTTCCCTTTCCGAAGTCATCATCGGCTTTGCCTGGTCGACGCTTTTTTCGCGCACGGCCGGCATCACCAACCTGCTGGTCATGCTTGGCGTCATGCAACAGGCAGTGCCGTTGACGCCGAGCTTCGAAGCGGTTCTGGCGGGCATGGTCTATCAGGCCCTGCCCTACACGATCCTGATCCTTTATCCCGCCCTCGTCCGGCTCGATCCGACCTTGACGGAAGCGGCGCAAACGCTCGGCGCTTCCCCGGTCAAGGCGTTTTTCACGGTCGTCGTGCCAGCATTGCGCAACACGATCATCGCAACGCTGATCATGGTCTTCATCTTCGCGCTCGGCTCCTATCTGCTGCCGCAGATCCTCGGCCGCCCGTCGCACTGGACGCTATCGGTGCTGATCACGGACCAGGCCGTCTACCAGTCGAACATGCCGTTTGCTGCGGCCATGGCCGTGTTCCTGGTGCTGGTGACGCTCGCGATGGTGGGACTGACGGTCCTGGTCGGACGCAAGGGAGAAATGGCATGACCACCTTTCTCCGCCGTCTTTACTTCGCGCTGATCGGCCTTTTCCTTGCTGCTCCCATCATCGTCGTCGCAGGCGTATCGATCAACGAGAAGCAAAGTCTCAACTTTCCGCCCCGGGGCTTTTCGCTCGGCTGGTACGGCGAGATCTTTGCCAATCCCGAGTGGCGGAATGCGCTCTTTGCTTCGCTGACTCTCGCCATTCTCTCAGCGGCGCTCGCTGTCCTCATCGCATTGCCGCTCGCCTGGTTTCTGTGGCGAAGAATTGCGCCATGGGCGAACATCTTTCAGCTGCTGGGAATCGCTCCCTTTACGCTGCCGCCAGTCATTACCGCGCTCGGGATGTTGACCTTCTGGGCGACCACCGGTTTTTACGGCGCGCCATGGACCGCTGTGATCAGCCACGCGATCTTCTTCGTTACCTTGCCGCTGGTGACGCTATCGCTCGGATTCACCTCGATCGATCGCTCATTCGTCGAGGCGGCAGCGACGATGGGAGCAGATGACCGGACCGTGTTCACGACGGTCGTCTTGCCGCTGATCCGGCCATACCTGATCTCCGGCTATGCCTTTGCCTTCGTTCTCTCGCTGAACGAATACATCGTCGCCTACATGACGGTCGGTTTCACGATGGAGACCTTACCCATCAAGATCTTCAACGCACTGCGCTATGGCTACACGCCGACCATGGCGTCGGTGACCATCCTGTTCGTCGTGACCGCGGCCCTGATCTTTGGGCTGATCGCCCGCTTCGGTGATCTTCCGAAGCTGCTCGGCGCGATGGCGGGAGAGAAGTAACCGCGGCATCTTGCCGGCTCGCGCGCGGAGCCGGCGCACCTTGTAAGCCGGGGGGTGAAAGGCAGCGAGAGCATCACGGCTCCGCTGCCTTTCTCTTTTAAGCCGCCTGCACCTTTCTGCTCGTTCTGGCCCATTCCGGCAGCCAGTCGCCATGCGCGGCGAGAAGGTCATCGACAAGCGACCAGATCTGGTCGAGGTCGAGTTCGGCCGCGGTGTGCGGGTCCATCATCGCGGCATGATAGATATGCTTGCGGTTCTCAGTCATCAGAGCCTGAACCGTCAATTCCTGGACGTTGATGTTGGTGCGGATCAGTGCCGTCAGCTGCGGCGGCAGGTCGCCGATGAAAGTCGGCTGGATGCCGGATGCGTCGACCAGGCAGGGAACTTCCGCGGCACAATTATAAGGCAACGAGGTGATACAGCCATTGTTGCGGACGTTGCCGTAAATGACCGAGGGTTCGCCCGTCCAGACCGAGTTGATGATCGAGGAAGCATATTCCTTCGACTGCTTGACCTCGATCGTGTTTGCCGTGCGGTAGGTCTCTGCCTGCCCCTTCCAGCGCTCGATCTGTTCGATGCAGCGCTTCGGATATTCGTCGAGCGGAATGCCGAACTTCTCGATCAGATCCTCACGCCCCTCCTTGATGAAGTAGGGCGTGTATTCGGCGAAATGTTCGGAGCTTTCGGTGACGAAGTAGCCAAGCCGCGTCAGCATCTCGTAACGCACCTTGTTCGGGCAGCGCGGATTCCAGCCGGGCTTCGGCGCTTGGCCCTCGCGATAGGCGCGCACGAGGTCGGGATAGAGGTTTTTGTAGGAGCCGTCCGGCTGGCGATGCTCGAACTTCAGATAGAAGGCCATATGGTTGATGCCGGCCGAGCGGTAGCGGATTTCCTCGTAAGGGATATCGAGGTCGTGCGCCAGTTCCATGGCCGTACCCTGCACCGAGTGGCAGAGACCGACTTGCTTGATCGCCGGGTATTTCTCGGCGATCGCCCAGGTGTTGATCGCCATTGGGTTCACATATTGCAGCATGATTGCTTCCGGGCAGACGGCGAGCATGTCCTCGCAGATCTTCCAGAGATGCGGAACGGTGCGAAGCCCGCGCATGATGCCGCCGACGCCGAGCGTATCGGCAATCGTCTGGCGCAGGCCGTATTTCTTCGGCACTTCGAAGTCCGTCACCGTACACGGCTCATAGCCGCCGATCTGGAAGGCGACGACGACGAAGTCGGCGCCCGCCAACGCCTTGCGCTGATCGGAATAGGTCTCCGCCTTCGCCGTGGCACCAAGCGTTACGATGAGCTTGTTGACGACGATGGCGCTTTCTTCAAGACGCTGCGGGTTGATGTCCATCAGGGCGATGGTGGCGCCTGAGAGTGCGGGGCGCTGCAAAACGTCCCCGATGATGTTCTTCATGAAAACGGTGGAGCCAGCCCCGATGAAAGTGATTTTGGGATTTCGTGCCATCATAACCTCCGGCATTGGGTAATCACGCTACTTCGAAAGCGGCTTTCACGAGCCGTTCCGTGTAGGCGGTCTTGGGATTGGAAAGAACTTCGTTGACGGGTCCCTCTTCCATGATGCGGCCGTGCTGCATGACGATCACGCGATGGCAAAGGGCACGCACGACCTTGAGATCATGCGAGATGAAAAGGTAGCTTAGGCCTCGCTCGTCCTGCAGTTTGCGCAGGAGTTCGATGATCTGCGCCTGAACGGAAAGGTCGAGCGCCGAGGTCGGTTCGTCGAGGAGGATGAATTCCGGCTCGAGCGCGATGGCGCGGGCAATCGCGATGCGCTGGCGCTGACCGCCGGAGAATTCGTGCGGGAAGCGCGAGAGGATATTGTCCGGCATGCCGGCCGCAATCAGTGCCTCGCGCACCCGGTCGATGCGCTCGGCCTTGGTTGCGCCGAGTTTGTTGACGACCAGCCCCTCCTCGATGATCTGGCCGATCGTCATGCGCGGATTGAGCGAAGAGAACGGGTCCTGGAAAACGATCTGCATGCGCGAGCGCAGCGGCCGCATCTCCGAGCGCGAATTTCCATGAATCGGCTGGCGGTCGAAATAGATCTCGCCGCTGTCGGGATCATTCAGCCGGACCAGCGCCTGGCCGAAGGTCGTCTTTCCGGAACCGGATTCACCGACGAGGCCTAGCGTTTCGTGCCGTCGAAGGGTCAGGCTCAGGCTGTCGACGGCAATGAGCTCCCTCAATTCCGGCTTGAAGAAACTGCCATGGCGCAGCATGAAGGACACGCGCACGCCCCGGGCATCGAGAATGATCTCGGAATTTTCCGGCAGCGGATTGGCCTGGCCGCGCGGCTCGGACGCGAGCAGATGCTTCGTGTAGGGATGCTGCGGGTTGGCGAACAGGCTCTCCGTCGTATTGTGCTCGCGAATTTCGCCATGCTGCATGACATAGACGTAATCTGAGAACTGCCGGACGACGGTGAGGTCGTGCGTGATGAGGATCACCGCCATCCGCAACTCCTTCTGCAGGTTGCGGATCAGATTGAGGATCTGCGCCTGCACCGTGACGTCAAGCGCGGTTGTCGGTTCGTCGGCGATCAGCACATCCGGATCATTGGCGAGCGCCATTGCGATCATCACGCGCTGACGCTGTCCGCCAGAGAGCTGATGCGGATACTGCTTCAGCCGCGCCTCCGGGTCCGGAATCTGCACATGTTTCAGCAGTTCCAGCGCCCGGGCCTGGGCTTGCCGGCGGCCGACCCTCTTGTGCACCCGGATCGCTTCAACGATCTGGCTGCCGATCGTATAGATCGGATTGAGCGAACTCATCGGCTCCTGGAAGATCATCGAGATCCGGTTGCCGCGCAGCTTGCGGCGGGCGCGTTCGGAGAATTTCAGGATGTTGGCGCCGTCATACTCGACGGTGGACTTCGGCGAGATGACCGCGCGCTTTGAAAGAAGCCCCATCACCGTGCGGGCAGTCACCGATTTGCCGGAGCCGGACTCGCCGACGATCGCAATCGTCTCTCCGCGGTAGAGCTGGAACGAGACATTCTTGACCGCCTCCACCACGCCGTCCTCGACCTTGAAGTTCACCGCAACATTGCGGGCGTCGATGATCGGGCTTTCCGAGCGGCCGTCGTGGTCGTGCCGGACGGGCGGTGCGAACGAACTGACAAGAGCAAGAGCCATCTTCACCACCTCAATATGGATCGACCGCATCGCGCAGACCGTCACCCAGCGCATTGAAAGCGAAGACGGTGACCAGCACGAAGCCGACGGGAGCGAGTATCCAGGGATACGTGCCAATGACGGAGTAATTCGCCGTATCCTGTAGCATCAGACCCCACGAGATCAGCGGCGGCTTCACGGCAAAGCCCAGGAAGCCAAGGAAGGATTCGAGCAGCACGACGCTTGGAATATGCAGCGTCACGGCCACGATCACGTGGCTCATCACGTTCGGAAAGATGTGCTGGAAGATGATGCGCCGGTCGGACGCGCCGACGGCCATCGCCGCCCGTACATAATCGATGCGCGCGAGTGCCAGCGTCTTGCCGCGCACCTCGCGCGACATCTGCGCCCAGCCAAGTGCCGACATGACGACAATAACGAAGGCGAGGAAGACGTTGGTGGGTGCGGTAACCGGGATGAGCGATGTCAGCGCCAAATAAAACGGCAATTGCGGGAAGGCGAGCACCAGTTCGACGAAGCGCTGGACCCAGATATCGAAGGTCCCTCCGAAGTAACCGGAGACCATGCCGACAGTTGTACCAACGATCGTGACGATAAAGACGACCGTCAGTGCGATCATCAGCGAAATACGCGAGCCGATGATTGCACGCGAAAGGACGTCGCGGCCGAACTTATCAGTACCGAGAAAGTGCACCGGCTCGCCGTCTATCGAACCGAAGAAATGCCGGCTGGCGGGGATGAAGCCGAAGAGCTTGTATTCCGCGCCTTTCACGAAGAAGCCGAGATAGCGCGGATTGTCATAGTCGGGGCCGACGATCGGCTGGAAGGTGATCGGATCGAGTTCCTCGGAATCGGCGAGCGCATAGACACGTGGCCGGAAGACGAAATTGCCGTCCTTGTCGTGGAAGCTCATGACCTGCGGCGGCGCAAAACCGACATCGGTCGCCTTTGGGTCCATCGGCGCAAAGAAGTCGGCGAAGATCGCCATGACGATCAGAAGGACGACAAGCACCAGACCCATCATGCCGGTCCATGACCGCCTCAGACGGCGCCAGACGAGCGCGATGTAGCTTTCGTTGCCATGCGACGGTTTCTTGACGGTTGTTTCGTGCGGCGATGACGGAGAGGAGTCGAAGGCGAACATCTCAGGCTCCTCCATATTGGCGGACACGCGGATCAAGCAGGGCAAGCAGCATGTCGGCGATAATGTTGCCGACGATCAGCGTGGCGGAGAGAACCATCATGAAGGTTGCGGTAACGTAGACATCGCCGACAGCCATGGAGCCGACGATGGCGGGGCCGACGGTCGGAAGCGCGAAAATGATCGCCGTCTCGATCTCGCCGGTCAGCATGTAGGGCAGAACGACGCCCTGATACATGACCAGCGGATGCAGGGCATTCGGTACGGCGTGGCGCATGACCACTGCGCCACCGGTCAGGCCCTTGGCCTTGGCGGTCTCGACATATTGCGCGTTCAACGTATCGAGCAGGTTGCCGCGCATGACACGCATATTGTAGGCGAGCCCGCCGAAGGTGGCGATCGCCACGACCGGCCAGACATGGCTGACGAGATCCACGAACTTCGTCCAGGACCACGGAGCACCGCCATATTGCGGCGAGAAGAAGCTGCCGATCTCCGAGATGTTGAACTGGAATACCAGCAGATAGACAATGATCAGCGCCATCAGAAAGCGCGGCACCGTCATGCCGAGGAAGGAAATGCCGGAGAGCAGGCTGTCGATCCAGCTATATTGTCTTGTTGCCGCCCAGATGCCGAAACCGATGCCAAGCACCGAGGCGAAGAGATGGCAGACGAGCGCAAGAAGCAACGTCCGCGGCAGCCGTTCGCCGACAACGTCGGCCACCGGTTTGTTGTAATAGAGGCTGTAGCCGAAGTCGCCGCGCGTGACGATGCCCGTGATCCAGTTCACATACTGGACGACCATCGGCTTATCGAGCCCGTGCTCGACGCGATAGGCCTGCGCCTGCGCCTCGGCCTGCGCGTAGGATGCACCGCCCTGATTGATCAGCTGCGAACGGATATAGTCGCCATAGTCGCCGGGTGGCGCCTGGATGATTGCGAATGTCACCACGCTCAGGATGAGAAGCACGGGTATCGCGGACATTATGCGCACGAGCAGGAATCGGAACATCGGACGGTTCGCTTCTCCTTGCCGCCAGTCGCTCTTCGTCAGCGCGGCCGGCTAGTTGGTTATGTCCGGCCGCGCGCCACGCGCGGCCGGAAGCCCATTTCATCCGGGAGGGAGCTCTAGTTTAGCGGACCCTTCTCGCCCGGCTTGCCGGGGAGCTGTTCAGGGAAGAGTTCGTATTTCTGCTGCTTGTCGGCAGCCACCCACAGGCGCTCGCGGACGACGGAGTCTTCAGCCCAGTTGAACATGAAGATTGGCGTACCTTCAGGAATGTTCGAGAAGCGCTTGTTGATGATCAGCGCACCCGGATATTCCGTCAGGCCGACCGTGTAGACATGCTCCGTCGAGATCTTCTGGAACTGCTTCATCAGGTTGACGCGTTCGTCATTGTCCTGCGTGGCGGTGAACTTGTTGATGATGTCCACCAGCTCCTTCTCGTAGGGCATCATGTCGACCTCGCCATTTTCCGGCGCGCGATGGTTCCAGCTCGTCCGCGGACCGACAGGGGCCAGCTGCTCGGTGTTCTGCACGACCGAGGAGAGCTCGGTGTCGTTGCGCCGCAGCAGCCAGTCGAAGCGGCCGGAATAGTTGGCGGCATCGCGCTGGTTGCCGTTCAGCCCGTTGAGGACGACACGAAGCCCAAGCTTCTCCATCTGTCCGACAACACCTTCGGCAAGGCTCTTGTCGGTCGTGTAGTCGTTGTTGACGAGCATGACGATCTCGACATTCTTGCCGCCCGCGGTTCCGGCCGGGAAGTTCACGAAGCCGTCGCCATCGGTATCCTTGAGACCGGCCTTGGCGAGTTCGGCCTTCGCACCTTTAAGATCGAAGGGGTAGTAGACGGTGGATTTGCGGTCGTAGAAGCTCGTGCCCGAGGAAATGCCGCCGGAATAGATCGCCGTGAACGGCCCCTTGACCAGCGAGTCGCCGATCGCCTTGCGGTCGATTGCCATGGTGACGGCCTTGCGGAAATCCTCGTTGCGGTTGAGCTCGCGGATAGCCTGGCCCCGCTCGTCGGGATTGCCCCAGCCATTGGCCGAGAAGTTCATGCGCAGGTTATAGCCGATAAGCCGGGGTCCGAAGGCGAGACGGGCCGGAGCCGTCTTTTCCGCCGCGCGTTTCAGCGATGCCACGAAGTTTTCCGGCTGCTCGAGATTCGAAAAGTCCCCGGAGCCGGCAACGGCCTGAACATCACGGTCGGCCCAGGTCGAGAGCTTGTACTGCAACTCGTTGAGATAAGGCAGCTGATTGCCCTTCTCGTCGACCTTCCAATAGTAGGGATTGCGGCGCATGACGATGATGTCATCCGGCCGGTATTCGACCGGCGTCCAGGCGCCCATCACCGGAATGTTCATATATTCCGGTGGGAAGGCGTTTTTGAACTGCTCGTAGGTGTTCTTCGAATATTTCGGATGCTGCGGCTTCAGGATATGCGAGGGACCCGGGCAGAAGGTTCCGTAAGCCATCGCGTACAGATACTGCTTCGGAAACGCCTCCTTGAATGTCCATTCCACGGTGTAATCGTCGATCTTCTTCAGCGTCGTGCCGGCGCCGAAGGTTTCCGGCGTCGCGCCGTTCAACGGCGAAACGTTCGGATCGAGAACTTCGTCCTCCCAGTAAAACATGAGGTCGTCGGCGCCGAACGGAGCGCCGTCCGACCATTTCGCACCTTCGATCAGGTACATCGTCAATTTATGACCGTCCTTCGACCATTCCCAGCTCCTGGCGAGGTTCGGAAGCGGTTCGGTGTCCTTGGCTTCGACCTGGAAGAGCGGACCGGTGCGCGTCAGGCATTCCGACAGGCCGATATCGATGCCGCCCCAGCCCTGTGTCTGGCCCGCGCCATAGTTCCAGCCTTCCGGCCGACCACCGATGACGTGCCGCATCGTATCGCCGTAGATGCCGACGCCATCAGGCATGTTGCCGGTCTTGTAAACCAGCGGCTCCTTCGGAAGGCGGTCCTTGACGGGCGGCAGCTTGCCGGTGTCGACGAACTTCTTCGTGACCCAATCCGGCTCGTGATATTCCGGCAGCGCCTTGAATTCCAGAATGGAATCGCGCGCCACGTATTTGATCTTCCCTTCGGCCGGGAAAGGTGCTGGTTCCGGTGCGACGGTCGGTTCGGCAGCATATGCATGCAAGGCCGCGACCGAGACGCTCAGCGAAAGTGCGGTCAGAATGCCAAGATTGCGAAAATTCCTCATCGTCTCTCCCTCTTGTTCGGAGCGCCCGCAGGCAGCTTCCGCTTCTCCTCTAACGACGTGAAACCGGGTTTTGACGCGGTGGGTTTCCCTCCCGGAAACCCGCCGCACCCCATTCTACACGAAATTCAAACGGCCTGTTTCAGAGCCTCCTTCTCAGCACGCAGCTCATCGATCGAGCGCACGTTGCGCCGCGCAGCGCCTGCCCAGTCGCGCGTCTTCACGCTGGCCTTCGACAGGCGCTCCTTGGCGGCGGGGACCGCATCGGCGTATTGCGGCAGCCAGCGGGCCTGGGCGACGACCATTTCATCGACCATCTGCCAGACTTCCTCCGGCGTGGAGACAGCCCCGACCAGCGGATCATGCAGCACGGCGAGCTTCAGGAGATCGACATCGCCGCTGATCGCCGCATGAACCGACATCCGCTGCACGTTGATCGACGAAATGCAGGTGGCCGCACAGGCTTCCGGAAGGGTGATGCCGGAGACCATATTGACGCCAAAGCGATCGACGAAGCCCGGTGACTCGATGATCGCATCAGCCGGTAGGTTTGTAATCACACCGTTGTTCTTGACGTTGAAATGGCCGCGATAAACGCGGTTAGTCTCCAGCGCCTCGAGGATATGGCTCGCATGCTCGTTGGAACGCCTGGACGGATCGATCGGCTTGGATGCGGATTCGAGAAACTGCGGGAATTCGGTCTCGAACCAGTTGCGGGTTTCCGTCGAGTGACGGAGATAGCCGCCGGTCTCGCCGTGGATCCAGTCCGACATGTCGATCCATTTGGTGATCTCGTCCGGACGCTTGCGATACCAGGGCAGATATTCGGAAAGGTGGCCGTTGCTTTCCGTCGAATAGACGCCGAAGCGCTTCAGCACGTCGATGCGCAGCTTTTCCTGTTGCGAATAGACGGGATGCGCCTCGAAAGCGGCGACGAGTTCGTCCTTGCCGATCTTCCGGCCGTTGAGGCGGAGATCAATGAACCAGGTCTGATGATTGATGCCCGAGCAGATATAGTCGAGCTCCTTCGGCGACTTGGCGCCAAGCACCTCGGCGATCTGCTCTGCCCCGTGTTGGACACCGTGGCAGAGGCCGACCGTATCAACCTTGCCGTACTCGATGGCCGCCCAGGTGTTCATCGCCATCGGGTTGGCATAGTTGAGGAATTTTGCACCGGGCTCCGCGACTTCGCGGATGTCCTTGCAGAAGTCGAGAATGACGGGAATGTTGCGCTGGCCGTAGAGAATGCCGCCTGCGCAGATCGTATCGCCAACGCACTGGTCGATGCCGTATTTCAGCGGAATGCGGATGTCGTCGGCATAGGCTTCGAGACCGCCGACGCGCACGCAGCTGATGACGTAGCGCGCGCCTTCAAGCGCCTTGCGGCGGTCAGTCGTTGCCGTGACCCTCGTCGGCAGCCTGTTGGACTCGACGATCTTGTCGAGGATCGCCTTGATCATCTCGAGGTTATGCTGGCTCAGATCCGTGAGCGCGAATTCGACGTCCTTGAATTCCGGCACGCATAGAATGTCGGTAAACAGCTTCTTGGTGAAGCCGACGCTGCCTGCCCCGATGATAGCGATTTTGAAACTCATAACCTTCACCTCGATCCAATCAGATGGTAGGTAAAAAAGGCGAGAGAGGAGACAGGCCACATGCTGGCGCATGTCGTCCGAAAATGCCAGAAATTGAGCCTGTATTCCTCCCGGCCGTCCTTTCGACCGCGATCTCTTCCTCTTATGCAAAGGGATTATGCGCATATTCACAAAGGTGGCGAGAGAAGTATTATGCTTTCGAGGGTAATTTTGTGCTGCACAATTTGATCGCCAATGGCCAGTCGATGAGGACGGTCTCTCTGCCTCGCGGCCGACAGCGATTGCATGCCATGCCGACCAGCGCGGGCTATGAGGTGCGGGAGAACGAAGTCTACGACTGGGATGGCAGAAAGCGCGGACAAACACCTTTTACGGTGCTTCAGCACACGATCAGCGGTCGCGGCCGGCTTCGTTACCAGAACAGGACCCACAACCTTGAAGCCGGCGATACAATGATGGTGCTTGTGCCGCACAATCACCGCTACTGGCTCGAAAAGGGTGACCGCTGGGAATATTTCTGGATCTCGATGCACGGCGAGGAGACGCTCAGAATCCACAAGATGGTGCTTGGTCTTGCAGGTCCCATTCTAAGGCTGCAGCCATCGACCATCGACCATCTTGCCGACTGCAGCCTTCGCCTGATCAAAGGAGCCACCACGTCTGGTGCGGCTTCCGCGATCGCCTACGAGGCGGCGATGGCACTCTACGATGATGTCTTCGGCTCACCGGCTTTTGCGGCAGACCTCAGCGCCATGCAGCCGGTCATCGATCATATACACGCCAATCTTGAGCAGCCATTGCCGGTCAGCGAGCTGGCGAGCATCGTCGGCCTCAGCCGCGCGCATTTTTCCCGCAGCTTTGCGGAGAGCGAAGGCGTCCCGCCTGCCGAATATGTGCTTCAACAGCGGCTGCAACGGGCGACGAAACTATTGACGAAAGCAGATTTCCTGCCGGTCAAGGAGGTGTCGATCATGTGCGGCTTTGACGACCCCAACTACTTCTCCAAAGTCTTCCGGCGGGTGTACGGCATCACTCCGACCGAATTCCGGACCACCGGCATGTATGCAAGCATCGGAAAGGCCCGTTGAACGGAATTCGGTTTACTGTGCTGGTTTATCGGCAAAATGAGCCATGGCAAACTCCGCCGCATGCTGGTTGGAGCGCCGAGCTTGGTCGAGCCAGAACGGAAATAGCGAGGCCTCGTGGAAAAGCCCCGGCACTACATCCAGCCGCGTATCGACGTTTGCGGCCTTCAGCTTATCGAAAAGACGTTCGACATCCCCCCGCAAAGACTCCTTGTCGCCGACCTGCAGGAGGACGGGAGGAAACCCCGTATAGTCATTGTTTATCGGTGATACTTGCTGAAGCGAGGTGCTTGCCTTCCCCGCATACTCCTTCCCCACCTGCTGCAGCCATTCCCGGCTGACGGAAACCTCGTCCTCGCCATCCGCTGGAACCGCCGCACCCTCGAAATCGACGATCGGGCTGATTGCTATGACGGCAGCAGGCTTCTCGGCGTTCGTAGCGATCTGGCGAAGGGACATTTGGAGCGCCAGGGTTCCGCCGACGGAGTCGCCGATCACCACAATGTTTCCCGCTTCGTACCCGGACTCGAGCAGCCATCGAAAAGCGGTGAGCGCATCGTTGACCTGGCGCGGAAAGCGGTATTGCGGCAGCAGCCGATACTCGATCAACAGCACATCGGCGGAGGTCGCCTTCGCGAACGAAGCCGCAATATTGCGATGGCTACGCAGGGAACCGCCATAGAAGCCTCCACCATGAAGAAAGAGGATGGCGCGCTTGCCAAGTGGATGGTGGAGTCGAGCGGGCCAAATCAGCTCGCCTTCGACGCCATCGGCATCGACTTGGCGTATCTGCACTCGGGTTGGCTGAGGGGTCGCCCTCATCGCCTCCTCGAAGCGCCGCTTTCGATCGCCAAAATCGGCCTTATCGTCCAGCAGCCGAGCGATGATTTCGGTCGCGCGCGATCGCAGGTCGTAGGTTGGTGCACTGGCGTCGTCGGCACGGGCAATATCGATCATCGGCGACAATGCTAGAAGCAGGCACGCCATCGCTCTGCCAGCCAAGCCGACCTTGGTTCTTGATCGCAATGGCATGATGTTCCTCTTCACCCTCGCCTCGGCTGAATGTCGCTACGACTCGCCAAGACTGTAGCGGCAATTGCTATCGTGTAAAGGAAGGACAACAGTCGCTGGGAACCTGTCCCAAGCATGCAGCAGGGTTCCCGCTGAGATCATCTTTCTGGCTCAACGACGATGCTTGGTTCAGCGACAGCTCTTCACAAAGGCGACGTCAGACCGCTTGACCGGCTAGTGCACCGGTTGCTGTTTGGCTCTGGCGACGATCTGCGTCGGATTGACGAACTGCAGCGCAAGCACCAGCCAGACAAGCGTCGTGATCATATAGACGACAGCCATGGCGTCGATCGACTGACCGGCGCGGACGCCTGAAGCGAAGACAGCATAGTAGAGCGATACGACCAGCGTCTGCGTCGTCGGCCCGGCGATGAGGAAGGTGAGTTCGAACATGGCGATGGTGCGCACCAGCACCAGGAGCAATGCAGCCAGCATCCCTGGCAGCAGCAGTGGCAGCAGAATGCGGATGAAGAGGCTTGTCGTGCCCGCGCCGAACACGCGCGCAGCCGCCTCGATACGCGGGTCGATTTGCTCGATGAAAGGGATCATGACGAGCACGACGAAGGGGAAGGATGGCACGAGGTTGATCAGCACCACGCCCCAGAAGGTACCGCCGAGGCCGAGCTGGTAGAGCACGGTTGCAAGCGGGATGCCGTAGGTCAAAGGCGGGATCAACAGCGGCAGGAGGAAGAGCAGCACGATCAAGCGCTTACCCGGAAAATCGCGTCGAGCCAGCGCGTAGGCGGTCATGACGCCGAGAATGCCGGAAATCAGCGTGACGGTGAAGACGATCTCGAAGGTGACGAGCACGACGCTCGAAAGCTGGAACTCCTTCCAGGCGCTGAAGTACCAGCGCGTCGTCCAGCCGGCAGGCAGCCACGTGCCGAGCCAGCGCGTCGCGAAGGAATTGATGATGACGACGGCAATCACCGCCAGAAGGTTCAGAATGAAAAGGCCGGCCGCCGCCCAGATGGCAACGCGCCAGATCTTCGATGCAAGGCCTTGGTCCCGGATCATCACTTAGCCTTTCGTGCCGCCGGCAGGGCCGCGATAGAAGAGAGACCGGCAGCCGAGAACAGCCACCACGACAAAGAGTTCGACGCCGCCCATGATGAGGGCAATCGCCGAGCCCAGCGAATGGTCATATTGTTCGAACGCCGCCTGGTAAGCGGCAATCGAGATGACGCGCGTCGGCCCGGCGGGCGCGCCGAGCAAGACGGCCGACGGAAACACCGCGAAAGCCTGAACGAAAGCAAGGCAGAAGGTGACGGCGAGCCCGGGAACCAGGAGCGGCAGGAAAACCCGGTAGAAGCGCCGCCATGGACCGGCCCCCAGCGTGGCTGCGGCATGTTCGATCGCCGGATCGATGCCGGTAACATAGGAAAGCGTGAGCAGGAAGGCGAAGGGAAAGCCGGTGATCAGCAACGAGGCGAAGACGCCCCAATAGTTGTTCGTGAGCTTGAGCGGCGAATCCAGGATGCCGAGCACGAGCAGCGCGTGATTGAACCAGCCGCGCGGCCCCAGGAAGGTCAGAAGACCGTCTGCAACGAAGACCGTGCCGAGCGTGATCGGCAGAACAAGGATCGTCGTCAGCAATCTCTGGCGTCGCATGAGTCGCACGCGGAAGGCGATAGGAACCGCGAGCGCAAGATTGACGATCGTCACCGGAAGAGCGAGCCACATCGTCGCGCCGATCGTGTTGTACTGAAAGGGATCGGTGAAGAACTTTGCGTAGTTCGCGTACCAGGGGCCGCCCTCCTTCGGCGTCAGCGAGTCCGCGACGCCGTAGAGGAACGGATAGACAAAGAGCGCGATCATGAAGATCAGCCCCGGCAGCACCAGCATCGTCGTGCCGTCGAGGCCGCGGGCGGCAAGCCGGGTGCGAAGCGACGGCCCGCTCACTTAGCGGCCCCCTTGAAGACAAGCGCCCTGCCGGTTACCGGCTGCAGCGAGGTGGATGCGCCCCGCGGCAGAACGTCATCGGCCCGGAAATAGAGGTCCGATCCATCCTTCGCGGTCGCCATGCCGAAGAAGGCGCGGCCGCGATATTCCATGCTGGTCACGGTCGCCGGAATCCCCGCCCCGTCCGAGGTTGCAACGAGATCTTCCGGGCGGACGGAGAGCACCGCCGCATCGCCCACCTGAAGCGGCATCCGCATGGTGCCGGTCAAGCGGGCGCCGGCTGCCTCGATCTCAGCCTCGTCGCCGGAAACCGAAACGACACGTCCGGCGATGCGCGTCCGAAAGCCCATGAAATCGGCAACATTGAGGTTGACCGGCCGCTGGTAGAGGTCCTGCGGCGAACCGATCTGCTGAATGTGTCCCTGGCTCATCACCACGATGCGGTCGGCGAGCGACAGCGCCTCGTCCTGATCGTGGGTCACATAAATGGTCGTCGAACCGATCTGGTCGTGGATGCCTCGGATTTCAGCGCGCATCTCCAGGCGCAGCTTGGCGTCGAGGTTGGAAAGCGGCTCGTCCATCAGGACGATCGGCGGACGGATGACGACAGCGCGGGCGATCGCCACACG
Organism: Rhizobium sp. SVR5-2C; assembly: GCF_056755115.1. Classification (NCBI taxonomy): domain Bacteria; kingdom Pseudomonadati; phylum Pseudomonadota; class Alphaproteobacteria; order Hyphomicrobiales; family Rhizobiaceae; genus Rhizobium; species Rhizobium sp. SVR5-2C. The sequence continues at coordinate 50,184 of NZ_JBNDHT010000007.1, forward strand.
CTGCTGCTGGCCGCCGGAAAGCTGGCCGGGCAACTTTTCCGCCTGGCTTTCGAGCCGGACGAGCGCCAGCGCGTCATTGATGCGCTTGTCAGCCTCCGCTCCCTTGATGCCCTGCATGGCAAGGCCGAAGCCGACATTCTTGCGCACGCTCATGTGCGGGAAAAGCGCATAACTCTGGAACACCATGCCGAAGCCGCGCTTTTCCGGTTCCAGCTGGTCGATGCGGTTGCCGCCGAGGCGGATTTCGCCGCCCGAAAGCCCAAGCAGCCCCGCGATGCAATTGAGCGCCGTCGACTTGCCGCAGCCGGAGGGACCGAGCAGGGCGATGAATTCACCCGGCTCGATCGCCAGGTCGATGCCGTCGAGGGCGTTGTACGTCCCGAAGGACCGGCGCAAGCCATCGAGTTCGAGACGGGCATTGTTGCGCGAAGACAGCGCTGTGTTGTTAACCGGCGAATTCAACGCAAACTCCATTCTCTGTAAGAAAAGAGCGGCGCCGGCCAAAAGAGGCGGCGCCGTCTTGTTCGATCAGCCCTTCTTGGCGCCGATCTTTTCGTCCCAGATGCGGAAGGCGTCGACGAGTTGCTTCGGCTCCAGCGGCACTTCGAGCGGATTGCTCGCGATCCAGTCGGCATATTCCTCGCGGCCGAACTCCTTGATCACGTCCTGGCTTTCCTGCGGCGCCATGTCGATCGTGACGTCCTTTACTGCCGGGCCCGGATAGAAGTAGCCGGCGTCATAGGCAATCGCCTGCTGCTTCGGCTGCAGAATGTAGTTGATGACATCCATGAGAACGGCCATCTTCTCATCGGAAACGCCCTTCGGAATGACGGCGTAGTGCGCATCGGTGACCCAGTGGAAGCCGTCGAGCTTCTGCACCTTGGCTTCCGCTGGAACGATGCCGAGGGCACGCGGATTGATATCCCAGCCGGTGGTGGTCGCGACCATGTCGCGGGTGCCTTCGCCGAGTTCCTTGAAGACCACCGCAGTACCCGTCGGATAATATTCGATGTTTTCACCAAGAGCTGCGAGATACTCCCAGGTCTTGGACCAGCCGTTGACCGGATCGCGGGGATCGCTGTCGCCGAGCAGGTAGGGAAGGCCCATCAGCAGCGTTCGGCCGGGACCGGAATTGGCGGGGCGGGCATAGAGGAACTTGTTCTTGTTCTGCTTCGTCCAGTCGAGAAGCTCCTGTGCCGTCTTCGGCGGAGTCGCGACCTTGTCCGGCATGTATTCGAGCAAGGGGCCTGACGGATAGTAGGTGACGACGACGCCATGATCCTTGGCGAGCGCCTGCATCTTGAAGGCCTGCGGCTGCAAAATACTTTCCAGATTCGGAAGCTCGGCCTTGTGGGCTGCGAGATCGATCCACAGGTCCTGGTCGAGACCGGCCGAAAGAGCATCCGTCCCGGTCAGCACGAGATCGATATCGACCTTGCCCGCCGCCTGCTGCGCCTTGATCTTGCCTGGCAACTCGGGTGCCGGAGCCTTGGTGAAGGCGAAGCTTGAAACCCAATCTGCCTTTTCCGAGGCATAGGCTTCAAACATGCCCTGCGTCAGCGCCAGATTGCCGGCGACGTCGGCAATGGTAATGGTCACCGGGCTCGCCGGCTTCTTCGCCTGGGCGAAAAGCCGGGTGGGCAGCATGCCTGCAACGGCAACGCCGGCCGCCGTTCCGACAAATGTTCTGCGCGTAATTTTCATGATGTTCTCTCCTCCTCTGCGGCAGTTACCCGGGCAAAACCCCAGCCACGCCTGCCTCCCAAGATCTGCAGAAATCTCCAATATCCTTATCAAGAGCGCCGCTCCTTCCGGCGCGTCTTGGCAATGCAGTTGAATTGATATACTAGTATGCACGAGAGAGTCAACGTTAAGGAAATTTCATGCGGCAGGCATCCAGCTCCGAAGCGATCGACTTTCCGGCTCTGCCGGAAAGACCGCGGAAGCTGCGCCGCGTGACGACAGCGAATGCCATTTTCGAGCGGCTGCATGCGGATATCGTATCGCTGCGCATGGCGCCTGGCATGGTTCTTCAGGAAAAGCGCATCGCCGAAGAATTCGGCGTCAGCCGCACACCGGTACGTGAAGCCTTGCTTCGGCTTTCCGACGGCGGTCTCGTCGATATCTTTCCGCAATCAGGCACGGTCGTTTCACGCGTCCCTGTATCGGCAATCCCGGAGGCAGTCGTCATCCGCAAGGCGCTCGAGAGCACGACCGTCGAAAGTGCCGCCAGAATTGCCGAGCCGCGGCATATCGCGCAGCTTGACTCCATTATCGCCCGGCAAAACGCGCTCGCGGCTCTCGGCGATGCGTCCAACTTCCATGAAGAGGACGAGGCGTTTCACGAGGCGATAACGCAGATCGCCGGCTATCCAGGGATCTGGTCCATCCTGAAGACCGTCAAGGTACAGATCGACCGGGCCCGGCGGCTGACGCTTCCGGCCCTGGGTCGCATGGACAATGTCGTTCACGAGCACAAGGTGATCCGCGACGCGATCGCAGCCCATGACGTGGAGGCAGCGCGAGCCGCCATGCTTCACCATTTGAGCGCCGTCATCCCTGACGTCGCCGAGCTTCGGGCACGCCATCCCGATTATTTCTGCTAGGCGGATCCGGCTGATCAATAAGCAAAGAGACAAACAAGGAGGAGACAGATGCGGCAAGGTTGGAGATGGTTCGGGCCTGAGGCTCCCGTCACCCTGGACGACGTGCGCCAGGTGGGCGCGACGAACATCGTTTCCTCGCTGCATCAAGTGCCGATCGGACGCGCCTGGACCGAAAGTGAAGTCGGCGAACGCAAGTCGATGATCGAGACCACCCCGCCCGGCCGTTCGTCCCTTACATGGTCCGTGGTGGAGAGCATCCCGATCCCCGATGCGGTCAAGCGCAAAGGCGGGAAGGCCAAAGCCGAAATCGAAGCTTGGATCGCAAGCCTCGAAGCCGTCGCCGCCTGCGGGATCCCGATCATCTGCTACAACTTCATGCCGGTTGTCGACTGGACACGCACCGAGCTCGACTATGTGACATCGACCGGTGCGACCGCGATGCGTTTCGATCACGAGCGTTTCGCTGCCTTCGATCTCTTCGTTCTACAGCGCCAGAGTGCCGGCGATGACTATTCGGCAGAAGACCAGAAGCGTGCTCGCGAAGTTTACGAGAGCATGACGCAAGAAGAGATTGACGACATTACGCGCAACATCACCTCGGCGCTGCCCGGCTCGACCACCGAGCCACTGACCATTCCCGCCTTCCGCGACAAGCTCGTGTCTTATGCAGGCATTGACGCCGCCAAGCTTCGGCAGCACCTCATCGAATTCCTGCAGGCCGTCACGCCGGCCGCCGAAGCGCGCGGCGTCAAGCTGACCTTGCATCCGGACGATCCGCCGCGTTCGCTCTTCGGTCTGCCGCGCATCGCATCCAGCGCCGAGGATTACGCCGCCCTCTTCGATGCCGTTCCCTCGCCGGCGAACGGCATGTGCTACTGCACCGGCAGCCTTGGTGTGCGCGCCGACAACGACCTGCCGGCAATCGCCCGCCGCTTTGCCTCGCGCATCTACTTCGCGCATCTGCGCGCCACCAAACGCGAAGCCGATGGCCGGACGTTCCATGAGAGCGCTCATCTGGAGGGCGATGTCGATATGGTCGCAGTCCTGAAGGAGCTCGTGGCCGAAGACCGCAAGCGCGGCGCGAAGGATGAAATCGTCTTCCGCTCCGACCACGGCCACCGCATGCTCGATGATCTCAACAAGACCGTCACCCCGGGCTACCCCGCCATCGGCCGCATGCGCGGACTGGCGGAGCTCCGCGGGATCCTCTATGCGCTGGGGGCAATACCATCCTGACCGGCTGGAAGGACCTGCGCCAAACGGCGCGGGTCCGTCTTCCTGCTCTTAAATGCGTGAGGGAGGCGGCGTTTCGGTTATCATACCTTTGCCTCGCCCGCCTTCTCCGGATCGGGCGCAAGCCGGCCGCGTTCATCGGCCTCCATCAGCTCGGCGCTGACATTGCGGATGTGCCGGGCCATGGCCTTGTAGGCGGCATCCGGATTGCGGAGGCGTAACGCCGCCAGCACCGCATGATGGTCGCCGATCCAGAGCGGACGGACGCTGGGCGCGTGGATGTGCTCGTGCAGCTTTTTCCACATCAGGGATTCATCGCGCTGTGTCCACAGGGCTTCGACCATGGAAAAGATGACGGCGTTCCCGGTCATCCGGGCGATCGTCAGGTGGAAGTCGCGGTCGCCCTTTTCGGTGAGCGCCACGGCATCCGTTTCCTGCTCCATTCGGGAGATACAGTCCTCGAGCACGGCGATGTCGTAATTCGTCGCGCGCTCGGCGGCGATGGCAGCTGCGCTCGCCTCCACGGCAAGCCGCGCTTCCAGGAGCTCGAACGGGCCGGGGCCGGCATCCGTCGGGAGCATGTCGAAATTAACCTGTTTGCCGCGAACAGGGCGCACGATGATGCCCGCCCTGCCCTTCACCTCGACGATGCCACGCATCTCGAGCGCGATGACCGCCTCGCGAACGACCGGGCGGCTCACTTCCAGCTCTTCGGCCAGTTCGCGTTCCGAAGGCATATGCCAGTCCGGCTTTCCGGCATTTGCCTCGATCATGCGCAAGATCCGGCGTGCGACGACCTGGTAGAGTCGCTGTTCGCCTTGAAGCCGGAGCGCAGGTCGAGCTGCCTCCATGAAGGGTCTCCTTAGCGCGTCACCCTAGCGGATGACGCGATTTTTGTTGCGCCGCGGTCAGCGGCCGGCGGCCAAGCGCCGCTCCTCCTCAGGAAGCCACGAGCGGTAAAGCGGGTGCTCGGCCGTGATCGGCAGGGGCGTCGGTTGGCCGGTGCGCTGCGAATGATAGGCCGCCGTCACCAGTTCCAGTGAATTGCGCGCGTCCTGGAGCGTCACCGGCGGCTCCTTGTCCTCCACGATCGCCTGGTGGAAGAGCTCGAACTGACGGGTGTAGCCGTCTTCCTTGACTTCGTAACCTGCCAGCGCGTCGTCGACGCGCTTCTGGTGCTCCTCGGTCCCGGCATTGAAGGTCCAGGGGTCGCGGCCCATCGTGTAGGGTTCGAGAATGCTTTCGGCGACGACATCGCGGAAGCAGAAACGCAGGCGAGAGATTTCCTTGCGCGAGCCGAGCGTCATCGAAAGCGCGGCAAGCGATCCGTTCTGCATCTTGACCGCAAGGACCGCCGTGTCTTCCGTTTCAATCGGATTTACGAGGGTCGCACCATAGGAGAAGACTTCGGCGCAGGCGCCGTGCACGTAGTTCAGCATGTCATGCGCATGGATCGCGTGGCCGAGCAGGCCGCCGCCAAGCTCGCTCGCCCACTTGCCGCGCCATGGCACCGCGTAATAGTCGGGTCCGCGCCACCAGTGCGTCTCGATCGTCGTCATGAACGGCTGGCCGGTGAGACCAAGTTCGATGAGCCGCTTCAGCTTCTGCAGGCCGGAACCATAGCGGTACTGGAAAATCGGCATCAGCTTCCCGCCGCCCGAGCGGGCAACGATGTCGCTCATCTCATCGACTTCGGCGATCGAACCGAAGAGCGGCTTTTCGCAGATCACATGCTTGCCGGATTCGATGCTTTTCCGGCAGAACTCGAAATGCGAATCCGGCGGGCTCGCAATGTCGATGATGTCGAGGTCATTGCGGGCGAAAAGCTCGTCGACGTTCTGGGTATATTCGGGAATGCCATGCTTGGCGCAGAGTTCGCGCCCGCGGTCTTCGTCCAGCGAGCACAGGACGGGCACTTCGAAAAGATCCTTGTTCCAGTCGAAACCGCTCAGGTGCCGGGAAGCGATACCGGCACCGATGACGCCGACGCGCAATTTGTTCGTCATGGTATCTCCTCCTATCGTCCGCCGATCCGCGCAGCCTTGGTCTGCCCCTCGAGCGAAAGACGGCAAACCTCATAAACATGAACCTGGGTCATCGCCGTCTCCGTGCGGTCCCGCACGTCCGCGGTGAACGCCTCGAAATAGTCGAGCTTCTCGCCGCTGCAATCGATGTAGGTGTTTTCCTTGCCGTTCACGAGGAACAGGTGATCCTTGCCGGGGCGGCCGGAAATATCGATGTATTTGCGAAGTTCGATGTAGCCCTCCGTGCCAAGAATGGTCAGGCGACCGTCGCCCCAGGTCGGCAGCGCCTCGGGCGTGAACCAGTCGACGCGGACGTAACCGGCGGCCTTGTCCGAGCGAAGCAGCACCTCGCCGAAGTCCTGGAACGCCGGCTTTTCCGGCATGCCGAAATTGCCGATGGAACTTGCAACCACTTCGCCGCTCGTCGAGCCGGTATAAAAAAGAAACTGGTCGATCTGATGCGAGGCGATATCGACAATGATGCCGCCGAAGGCCTCCGGATCGAAGAACCAGTCCGGCCGCGTTGGCAGCTGGAGCCGGTGCGGGCCTACGCCGAGGGTCTGGATCACTTTGCCGATCGCCCCTTCCTTGACCAGCTTTCCAGCCTTGACGGCAGAGCGCACGCAATGGCGCTCCGAAAAGCAGATCGAAAAGATCTTGCCGGTTTCGGCGACCGTCTTTTTCACTTCTTCGAGCTGCTCGAAGGTGGTGACGCCGGGCTTGTCCGTCATCACGTCCTTGCCGGCCTTCATGGCCCGGATCGCAAGGCCGGCGCGATCGCGAGGAATGGCGGCGATGCAGATGACGTCGATGGTCGGATCGGCGAAAATCGTCTCACGGTCGATCTGCGGCGCGTCCGGATATGTCTTCTTGAAATTTTCGAGCAGCGCCGGAACCGACGTCTTCGGGCAATAGCCAACAAATTCCCCGCCCGCGGCAAGCAATCCCTTTACATGATCGAACGTATGCCCATGGTCGATTCCGACGACGGCAAATCTCAGCATTGACGCCTCCTCCTGCAAAGCCGCCATGCTGGCAGCATCCATTTTCTCCCAACCTGGTCAAACCAGACACTCAAGAAGGATTGTTGTCAAGGATACTTGTGCTGCAGATTCGCAAGCAACCGCTGTTCCCTAGGCCGCAGGCGCTGGCCCGGAGATTTCGTGATACGATCAGCTGGTCAGACCAGATGCCTCGGCGGGTGGCGCCAAAGCGCGATCCACCGACTGCTCTTCGCTGGACTGAGGAACTATGCTGTCCGCTCTGCGGCTTGTTCAAGCTCCGGGGAAACAAGGATCTTGTCGACACGGCGGCCATCGAGATCGATGACTTCGAAGCGCCAGCCATCCTTCACAAAACTTTCGCCGAGTTCCGGCAGATGCTTCAGCTCCTCCAGCACGAGGCCGGCCACTGTCTGGAATTCAATATCGTCGTCGAGCTTGAAATGCATGAATTCCGCGAATTCGTCGATCTGGGTCCAGCCCGAAACAAGGTAGGAGCCATCGGCGCGGCGGACGATCGCCTGCTCGTCGGCAGGTCCTTCCTGCAGCGCACCCATGATTGCCTCCATGATGTCGCCGGAAGAAACGATGCCTTCGAAATGGCCGTATTCGTCGTAGACAAGAACCATGTGAACCGGCGATTTCCGGATCGCCTGAATGACATGCGTGGCGGTCGAAAGATCCGAGATCACCGGCACTTCATGGGTCAGCGACTGAATGCTGGCATGACCATGCGTGTGCAGCGCATCGTAGAAGTCTTTGACGAAGAGGACGCCAAGCACCTCGTCTGAACTGTTACGGCGAACCGGCAGGCGGGAGCGGCGCGTCTGATGCAACTGCTTGCGAATTTCCTCAAGGCTGTCTTCGATATCGATGACCTCGACATCACGACGGGGCGTCATCAAGGCTCTCGCCGTCCGGTCCGCGAGGCGCATCACGCCGGAAATCATCGCGGATTCCTCGCTCTCGATCACGCCGGCGCTCTGTGCTTCGGCGAGCACGGTCTTGATCTCCTCGTCGGTCACGCCATCGCTGCCCTTTCCCGATTGTCCGAGAAGCGTAAGCACAAGCTTACCCGAAGCGTCGAGAAGCCAGACGAGGGGCAAAGCGAGCTTGGAAAGTACGGCCATGGCCGGAGCCATCCTGCTGGCAACCGTTTCAGGCTCGCGCAGGGCAATCTGCTTCGGCACCAGTTCGCCGATAATCAGCGAGAGGTAGGTGATCGCGACGACGACCGCACCAACGCCAACCGCGTCGGAGACAGCCGGCGAAAGGCCCTGCGTGGCCAGCCAATTGGCGAGGCGGCCGCCAAGGGTCGCGCCCGAAAAGGCGCCCGAAAGGACGCCGACGAGCGTAATGCCGATCTGAACGGTGGAGAGAAAACGGCCTGGGTGTTCGGCAAGTTTGATCGCCTGGGCAGCGCCGCGGCTGCCTTGATCGGCTAGTACCCGGAGGCGGGCGGGACGGGAGGAAACGACGGCAAGTTCGGACATTGCAAGCACACCGTTCAGAACGGTGAGCATGACCACGATTACAATTTCCAGAAACAAAAGAAGCTCATGATATTGACAAAGATATCCTAGGATAGGGCCAAAGCGCCCAGAAGGAAAGCAAGGCGGAGCCCTACGTTCGGCTATTTTGTGGGAGCCCTATCTGTCGGGCGCTCCGTCATTGCGCCGAAGCCGGTGAAACCCGCCAAATAGTATTGCCGACGTCATCAGCAACCAGCAGTGCGCCCTTGATGTCGATGGCGACGCCAACAGGACGGCCACGCGCCTTGTCGTCCGGGCCGATGAATTCCGTCAGCACATCCCGCGGCGGACCGGACGGCTTGCCGTCGGAGAAGGGAACGAAGATGACCTTGTAGCCGCTGCGAGGTTTGCGGTTCCACGAACCGTGTTGGCCGACAAAGGCGCCGCCCACATATTCCGGGCCGAACAGGTTGCTCGTATTGAAGGTAAGGCCGAGCGAGGCGGTGTGAGGACCAAGGGCATAGTCGGGAACGATCGCCCTGGCGACCAGATCGGGATTTTGCGGCTTCACGCGGCTGTCGACGTGCTGGCCGAAATAGCTGTAGGGCCAGCCATAAAAGCCGCCTTCCTTGACCGAGGTCATGTAATCGGGAACCAGGTCGCTGCCGATCTCATCCCGTTCATTGACGGCGACCCAGAGTGCGTTGGTCCGTGGCTCCCAGGCAAGTCCGTTCGGATTGCGCAAGCCACTTGCGAAAACGCGAACGGCTTTTGTGGCAAGATCGATTTCGAGGATCGATGCGCGGTTCTTCTCCAGATCCATACCGTTTTCGCCGACATTGCTGTTCGAGCCGACGGTGGCGTAGAGCTTGGCGCCATCGAGGCCGGCAATGATATCCCTGGTCCAATGGAGATTGATCGGGCCCGCGGGCAGATCGGCGATCTTCTCACCTGGGGCAGTGATCGCTGTCTGCCCCTCTTCGTAGGGAAAAGCCATGATCGTGTCGGTGTTGGCGACGTAGAGCGTGCCCTTGGAAAAGGCCATGCCGAACGGCGAGTTGAGGCCCTTCAGAAAAGTCGCCCGCATCTCCGCCGTCCCGTCGTGATCGGCGTCACGGAGCAGGGTAATACGGTTTGCACTCTTCACCTCAGCGCCGGCTCGCCTCATTAACGCGCGTTCGACCCAGCCGCGGATACTGAAGCCGACGTCACCGCCCTTTGGCGGCCTGTTGCTTTCGGCAATCAGCACATCGCCGTTCGGCAGCACGTGGATCCAGCGCGGATGGTCGAGACCCTTGGCGTAGGCCTCCACCTTCAGACCGCCAGCGGCCTTTGGCGTGACCCCGTCCGGCCAGCTCGACGCCTCGGCCACATTGAGCGTCGGAATCAGCGTAGGGTTCGGCGCAGGCAAGGTCGGCGACGGGCCGTAACCTTGCTCGATCGGGACCGTAGCGGAGTCGCGTTCAAACATGAAGATCCACCCTCCTCCAACGAGCATGACAACGAGGACGACGGCGATGACTTTCTTCATGGATAGCTTCCCGAGTACGCTGCTAAACGCCTCGAACTGCGAGAGGTTTTAGGGCTCCCGTCGCCGGCGCAGTCTTCCACGGAAAAGTGCCCCGGTTGACGATACTTCTTGAAAGCGCATTTGAGGCCTTGCGGAACTTTTTGGGGCAATAGGCGGTTCTTCCTGCTCAACAGCCTGGGGAGAAATCCATGACGCAGATTCGCGAAACCGCGCGCCGAAGCCGGACTGTGCGCGGGCGTCCCTACAGCCTCCATGAGTTTGCTGAGAAATATGGTCTCGACGATGACCAAGCGAAGAATCTTTTCAAGCGATTTGGTCCGTCTTCGATAGAACTCGACCTCTTGATGGCAGCCAAGCGCCGTCCGCCGGTGCGGCTTGAACATGTGCTTTAAGGAGCCGGCGATGACCGACAAGGATAAAATCCGCAAGGACGCAGAAGGGCAATTCGCCCGGACACGCAAGGGCGCGAAAAACAGTGGCGTCAGCAGCGCCAAACCGCGCGTTATCACCCATTCCGACGACGCAACCGTGCATCGCAACCCACCGGGAAGCAAAAAGCCGGAGAAGGATTGGGATGTGAATTACGATGAAGGCGAGAACGCAGGGAAGCAACCGTCCTGAAGCCCCCGATGACACCGCGCAAGCCGCATACTGGACCTGGCTGTCTCACGAAAAAGGATGAACGATGAACGCCTCGACCGGGACCAAGAAGGGCAGGCCCAACCCTGCGCTCATGAAGGCCAGGGCGATGCCCCAACTCATAGATCCCGATGCCGAGCCTTTCGTCGCCGAGGCGATAAGAGAACTCGTTGACTGTAAGATTCCCTTCCTCGTCGCCGGTACCTACGCGGTTTGCGCCTATACCGGTATTTCCCGCCAGACCAAGGATTTCGACATCTTCTGCAAGGCCGGTGACTACGCCCGCATTCTCGGCCATTTCAAGGAAAGGGGCTATGCGGTCGAGGTTGAGGACGAGCGGTGGCTTGGCAAGATCTTTCAGGGCAAGCATTTCTTCGACGTGATCTTTGCCTCTTCCAATGGCACCATGCCCGTCGGCGAGGACTGGTTCGAGGATGCCAGGCAAGTTGAGATGTGCGGCTGCCCGGTCTGGATCGTCAGCCCGACCGAATTGCTGTGGTCGAAGTTCTTCATCCAGCTTCGCCATCGGTACGATGGAGCGGATGTTGCCCATGTGATCCTTCGCGCCCACGACAAGATCGATTGGCGCAAGTTGCTCGGCTACATGGAGGTGCACTGGGAGGTGCTGCTTATCCACCTCCTGAACTTCCGCTGGATCTATCCGACGGAGCGCGACAAGATTCCGCAGTGGCTGCTCGATGAATTGCTCGACCGCCTGGCTGCTCAGCGCGAACTGCCCCTTCCGCAGATGAGAATTTGCCGCGGCCGCATGTATTCCCGGGCCGATTTCGAAATCGATGTCAAGGAATGGGGATTCGCCGATGTCGGCGGCGAAGGCGAACTGCGCGGCGATTGGGAGAAGAAGGATGAGTGATAGCGGCAACACGGTCAAAATTGCAGCCGTCGCCGATCTTCATGTCAGGGAAGATGGCGGCAAGTCCTATAAGGAACTGTTCGGCGAAATCTCATCTGTTGCGGACGTGTTGGTCATCGCAGGCGATCTGACCGACCTGGGCAAACCCAGGGAAGCGGAGTTGCTTGCCGTCGACCTCCGGAATTGCTCGGTGCCGGTCGTTGCAGTTCTCGGGAACCACGACCACGAAAGCGGTCACGTCGAGGAAATATGCTCCATTCTCACGGATGCGGGAGTGAAGCTTCTGAACGGTCAAACAGTGGAAATCGAGGGGGTCGGCTTCGTCGGCGTCAAGGGCTTCGTCGGAGGCTTCGGCCGGCATATGCTCGGCTCGTTCGGGGAAAGCGCAATCAAGGCGATGGTCGCGGAGAGCGTCGAAGAAACGATGCGGCTGGAAAATGCCATGCGCCAGGTGCGCGCCGATCGCTCGGTGGTCATTCTGCACTATGCACCGATTGTCGAGACGGTCACCGGCGAACCGCTTGAAATTTATCCCTTTCTCGGATCATCGCGCCTTGCCGAAACGATCGACCGCTTCAAAGTGAATGCCGTCGTGCATGGCCACGCTCATCGCGGCACCTACGAGGGTCGCACACCCGGCGGAGCTCCAGTCTTCAACGTGGCGGCGCACATCGAAAAGCCGACCGGCCGGCCCTATGCGCTGCTCGAGCTTTGAAACGATCACCAGCCTAGCCCGATTGAGCAGGCACTCTTGTCATTCGAATGCCGCTCTGCCCAGCACACGACGCCCGCGAACACGCTACGAAGTTTGTACGATAGAAGACAGTCGGTTGTGCTGTAATTTCAAGGCGCTAGGGTCCATTTCCATCGAGTCGGGCAATTCTTGTCCGCCGAGGGGAAACGAATGCCGACTGAAGACCGACAATACCGCAATGCACTTCTGAAAAGTATGGATGCAAGGGATCTGGCGCTTCTCGCTCCTCACCTCGAATACGTGACGCTCGATATTCCCTACGAGATTGAGAAGGCGCATGAGCCGGCCGACTATGTCGTTTTCCTGGAGTCGGGACTGGCCTCGATTGTGGCCCGGCTTTCGGGCAGGCGTGACATCGAGGTGGGTATCGCCGGGCGCGAGGGCATGACAGGGGCTGCCATCGTGCTCGGCGGCGAGCAATCGCCGAACATGACATTCATGCAGGTATCCGGAACCGGTTTTCGCATCTCCTCAACGAAGCTCCAGGAGGCGATCGACGCCAGTTCGACGCTCCGAGCCAGGCTGCTTGCCTATATTCAAGCCTTTATGGCGCAGATGTCGTCGACGGTCCTCGCCAATGGCCACTCAAAGCTGGAGGAGCGCCTGGCGCGCTGGCTGTTGATGGTCCACGACCGCATGGATGGCAACACAATTTCGCTGACGCATGAATTCCTCTCAATCATGCTGGGCGTGAGGCGCCCGGGCGTCACCGTGGCAGTCCACATCCTTGAGGGCAAAGGCTATATCCGCGCCAATCGAGGACAGATCACCATCCTCAACCGCAAAGGCCTGATTGAGGAAGCCAACGGCTCCTACGGAGCTGCGGAAGAGGAATACCTGCGACTGATAGGAACCCCGCTTTCGCGTCAGCAGTAATAGCGGTTGTACGCTAACGTACTCAAAAACTTTCTCGGGAACACACTTATTGCGCAGGCATTGCTCCAGCTAAGAAGGAGAAATGCCATGCCAACGGCTTCATTCGAACGGAACCGCGCCTCCCAAGCGGAAATTATCTCGCTACTTCCAGCACTTAAAGCATTCTCGAGACGTTTCGAGCGCGTTGAAAACGACGCCGACGATCTGGTGCAGGAGACCGTCTCAAAAGCTCTCTGCCATCTCGAACAGTTCCAGGACGGCACCAGCCTAAAATCCTGGCTCTTCACAATCATGCGCAACACCTATTGCAGCAGCTACAAGCGCCGCAAGCGCGAACCTGTCGGCTGTGTCGGCGATCTTAGCGAATGTCAGGTGCCGGTGAAATCGACACAGGACTGGTCCCTGAGAGCCCGCGAGGTGCAGGCTGCGATCGATAAGCTCGGCGCGCGGCACCGCGATGCGTTGCTGCTGGTCGTGGGAGGCACGAGTTACGAGGAAGCAGCCGTGATCTGCCATTGCGAGGTCGGCACCATCAAGAGCCGAGTGAACCGGGCGCGCAGCCACCTCCTTGAAATACTTGGTGAAACACAGTTTTCAGAAGCAGCCTCGCTGCATTAAAATAAAGGGACAGTAAAATGAAGGGTCAAGACAGGGACGAATGGATCGCCCAGCGTGCCTACGCGCTCTGGGAACAATGCGGACGCCTGGACGGCAGCGATCTTGAGCATTGGATGGAAGCCGTTCGCGAGCGCGACGAGCTGGAACGCACCCAGGCCTCGGCGGACGGACGCGAAGTTCTGGTCCGCTTCAGGCCGAAAGCTCCGACGATGACACCGCGGCGACGAACCGCGCCGGCGGCCGCTGTTGCTGGAGGCTGATGAACCGGCGCAGTGGATTGAGCTCTGGCTGGGGTTTGCTGGATAAATCTTATCCGGCAAGGCGAGGATATTTTCGTACAGGATCTGCCACTTTGGCGGATCCGGCGAGTGCCATTGCGAAAAGCCAAGCGTTGAAGGTTCCGAAGTCCGGCGTGGTAGCACCCAATACCGAAGTCGCAAACGGTGCGATGAAGGCCCATCGCGCGCCATGCAGCACCGCCGCCCCCTCATCGTCGTCGGGCGGCAAGGGGTGGAGAAGTGTCAGCATGACGAAGCCATAGTACAGCATGCCGCCAAACAGGCCGACATTGCTCAACATCGATACGACGGAATTAGAAGCACGTGTGCCCCCTAGGCCGACCCCAAGCCCATAGCTGCTTAGAAACGCCTGCCAGGACGTCGCCGTCCACATGCTCCGTTCTTCGAACGAACTCGTGGTGTTCTTCTGAAGGATCGTCTCGTCGAGCATGGTAAGGAGTGGCGTCCATATTGCCGTGTCCACGACGGTGACGATCGCCACGATCACCAGAATGGCCGTCACGACCAGCAACTCGGCTGTCATGCCGCGACGCAACCGCGATCCTCTGACGATCACTGTTCCGCGCCAAAGCCATTCCATTCCTGCAGCCACGAAGAACACAAACAGACCGACATAGGAGGCCGATGAGGTTGATAGCCAGATAAACACCAAAAGAAGCACGAGGGTAGCCTGTACCCATCCGCTGCGGACGTATGACTGAGGCATGGCGCGCCGGAAAAAGTAGATCGCCGAAAGGAAGGTCAGCGTCATGCCGCCGAAGGCGGATGCTTCGGGCATCAACCCGACGACTCGCTTGCTGCCCAGGATCTCGGCATCGGTCAGAAGCGAATATGTCGCCGTCCGGAAGGGTTCAAGCAGCGGACCGATTGGCGCGTACTGGCTGGCAAAATCGAGGGCGCCGGCGACAACCATGATAGCGCCCCCGATACAGAGCGCCCGAAGAGCATGTTGGCGGGCTGCGCGCTCGCGCAGGACGAAGGTGAAGGCACAAACCGTCAGAACTGAAATCGTCATATAGACCAGTTGCGATATGTTCTGGCTGGTGGGCTCCAAAAAGGCGGCTGTGGAAATCAGATCGACTTTCAGCGGAATGACTTCCACCTGCCGTGCGAACAGCCGGGGCATGAACATCGTCGTCACCAATGCAACGAGCCAGAACAAGAGGAGAACGGTCAAGCGCTGTGGCTTCACCACGATCGATGCCATGAAATCGATCGCCTTGTACGACAGAAATACGCGCGCAATCAGCAGCAGTCCTGCCATGGGCGCGGGCGTGAGGGTCATGCCCGCCGAAAGTGCGGGCGGAACAACCGCGAACGCGCCGAAGGGTAGGGAGATAAAAAGAAGATAAATGATCGCAACCGGGCCGATTGCGATGCAGGTCACGGCTCCGAGCCAGAATATAGCGATCGGAAGACTGTCCAATTCAGTTTAAGCTCTTGGGGTTCGCCGGGACCGGAAATTTCGCGATAACCGCACCGACGCTATCGTCGCGCAACTTGAACCTTTTGACGGGCGCCAGTTCGGAGCGATCCATGGCATTGTTCACGAACATCGTAAGTTCCTGCCGGAACCGCGCGGTATTGAACGACTGCGCGTGACGTTGGATCTCCTCCGGCTCGAACAGGTGCTGGTTTGCCTCGAAGGAAACAATCGCTTCGCAGAGCGAACTGCTTGTTTGCTCGGCGAAGAACCAGCCGGTCTTGCCTTCGATAACCGTTTCGAGAGCTCCACCGCGGGCGTAGGCAATCACCGGTCGGCCGCTCGCCATCGCCTCCAATGGTACAATGCCGAAATCCTCTATGCCCGGGTAGAGCAGCGCCTTGCAGTGCGACAGGTGATATTCCATCGTCGCGTCGTCCACCTTCTCGTGAAAGGTGACGCTGGGGCCGGCTTTCGCTTTCAACTGTTTGGTTGCTCCGGAACCGAGCACGATCAGCTTGCGGCCCAGTTTTGTGCAGGCTTCAACCGCGAGCTCCACTTTTTTGTACGGGGTAATCTGGCCCGCGCACAGATAGTAGTCATCGACCTCGCGGGCGATGCAGAAGCGCTCGACGCTGACCGGAGGGTGGATGACCGATGCATCGCGGCGGTAGAATTTCCGGATGCGCTGCGCGACAAAGGCCGAATTGGCAACGAAATGATCCACTCGCGTCGCGCTCGCCAGGTCCCATTGGCGTAGCATGGGAAACGTCATTTGCATGACGAACCGGGACACTCTTCCTGCATTGTTCTGATACTGCTGGGAGCAATCCCAAAGGTATCTCATCGGCGAATGGCAATAACAAATATGCACGGCATCCGGCCGCGTGACGATGGATTTTGCCGGACCTGCCTCGCTTGAAATGACAAGATCGTAGCCGGTCAGATCGAAGGCCTCGAGGGCGAAGGGCATGAGCGGCAGCATTTTTTGATAATGCTTTGCGCCGCCGATCTTTTGCAGGAATGAAGTTTTTATCGGGTGACGCAGAATTGTCGGCGAGATCGCTTTCCTGTCTATGACAAGTGTGAAAATGTCGGCGTCGGGGAAAAGCCTACACATTTCTTCAAGGACTTTTTCACCGCCGCGCATTCCTACTAGCCAATAGTGAACTAGCGCAACTTTCATCTTCCCCCCGAATCCACGCTACCCGTGACGACCGACGAACCAAAGATTTGTCAGTTTAACGTCTCACAAACAAAGTCTATTAACAAGTACTTTACAAAGCTTAAATTGAATTATTTTCTGCTTTACGTTGCTTTGTTACATTTACGACCGAATGGCTGCTTTGCGTCGTACATGGCAAGAAAGTAACTCATCTAGCGAGATGGCTCGGATATAAATCCGTAATACTTGTAATTATTCCAGAATACACAAGCCATGCACGCGCGATTTGCTTCAAAAGCACGGGAATTGGCTCATCAACGAATCCGCCAAGTTAAAGACTTCGATATTTTCCGCGGATCTCGTTGGAGTAAAAATGACCGGGAGACCTGGCCGCGGCCAATTTTTTCACGACGCTCGCTGGAACGTCCTGATATTCACGCCTTTGTCCGTTGGACATGAATATTCGCAGCCTTTGGGTTTTCTCGTCATATGCGATGGCATCGATGAGTTTCGAGTTGAGGGTTGTTTCCATCTTGCCCTGCAGAGTTCTCTCCATTAACGACAAGGATAATTCCCGCCGGTTCAATAGCAAGAGGAGATGTTTTAAAAAGAAACTTTTGGCGAATAATATATCCTATCGGCGTACGCCGATATTATTCGACTATAGCGCTAAATACTAGCCTTCATTCTTCAACTTGGCGGGCAAAGTGATCTTTCAGACTCAGACTTGAACTTGTAAGCATGAATATAATCGATCGCCATGACAGACGGGTTCGGCGTCTGATCAATTGGCCAGCCTGAACCGAGCGCCAAGTTCGCCATCAACAGCAACGGCATCTTGTGAGTCTCGGGGGTCTTCACCTTCCAGATCTCCCCTCGATCGAAATAGTAGGTAATATTTTCCGGATCGACCTGGACACCATAGGTGTGAAACTCCTTGGTCAGGCTCTCCGGTTCAACTTTGGTGTGGTGCAACTCGTGATCGCTGCGCACGGGATTTTTGTGCCAGATATGGTAGGCGGATTGGAAGGAGGCGGGATCATGACCGTAGTACTCGATCACATCCACTTCCAAGCTCGGCTCCTGACGATCGCGCGGCTCGCTGGTGCCCAGCCAAAAGGCGGGCCAAACGCCGGGACCCGATGGAAGCTTCGTGCGGATCTCGAAGTATCCATATTGTAGCGCGAAGCCCTTAGTATTGGGGTCTGCCGAAGCCAGGAGCCCGGACCGCCATTTCCCGGTATCGTCCTTGCGGGCAGTGATATAGGCGATACCGTCTTTGAGCGTGAACGGAAAATTCTCCCCCGGATCGGTAAACTGAGCGTCACCGAAGTCCCCGTTCCATGGCGTATGCGCGATCCAGCGTTTGTCCCCGATGTCCCATGCGGCGATACTCAGGTCGTTGAAGTCCTCCATGAATGCCGGCTCCAGCGGACAAAGGTCGAGATGCCCAGCTTCGGCCGACGCGGCAGGTTTGGCGGCAACGATGGATACGGACGCCAGAAACACAAAACTCCCGAAACGCATGTCAGATACTCCCGTTAACTGAAGCGATATGATGGATCGTTAGCTCGCGATCTGAAGCAAATCCTTGGTTAGATCGACGTGGCGACGAATGTAGGAGCCACAGCCGAGCTCAGCCGATGAGGCACGTCTCTGGGCAGCGAGCGCGAGCTCTTCCATCAGTTTTGGCTGTCTTCCGACGCGTGTAACGGCGGATGCTATGGCTGCGGGATCGGACGGCGGGAGATAAACGACCGCGTCGTCGTCGAAATAGGCCCGCAGGCCGCCGGTGTCGGTTGCGATGATCGGCAAACCCATCAGGGCCGCCTCCTGCAGAACAGTGATCCCGCTCGCATGCTTGTTCGGTTTCAACGGAACAAGCATCAGCGTCGCCTCTTCGAAAAGGCGCTGTAGTTCCAGGTTGTCGGCGACCTCGAGGATCCTCACGTTTCGCGTGCCCGGGGAAATCTGCGGACGGGCAGTCGAGGAGACGATCGTCAGTTCCACATCGGATCGGCCGGCAAGTGCGCGAACCGCGACATCCCAATCACGATGCCGGTCGTTACCCAGGCTTAACACACGAATTGGGTGGGCCGGCCTGATCTCGATCGGCATTCGCTTTTCGTTCGGTATCCCGAAAAGCACGACTTCCACGCGCGTGTTGGGAAACAATTCCCGCGCTATCTTTGCGTTTTCAGGAGAATGCACCGTCAGGAGGTCGATCTCACGGATCAGCCACCGGTAAAGCATGCGATGCGGACGCGGAAGCCTCCTCCACCGGTCAAGTAGCCAGACGGCCTGGCCGATGATCTTTGGCCGCTTTTCCGATGGGGGCCTCGTGAATTTCAGCAAGGCCGAAACTGCCAGAAACTGGGACTCGGTATGTGTCCACACAACGTCCGCAGCAAGCATAGCCTTGGCGTTACGCCTGGCATGAATCAGGTCGAAGCCAAGGATTACCCGCAGCGCCAGGCGAAAAGCTTTACTGGCAAAACCCTCTGCCGCCGCGCTCGAGAAGCGGACGTCGCATCCCATGAGGTTTGCCCGGGCATAGCCGTACGGAGAGGGGTCGTTGATCCCGACAAGCGTCTTGTCCTTCCAGCGCCGGTTCCACTCGTGGGCATCGTGTCCTGCAGCCAGGTGTACAAATACGTTAATTCGCTGCTTCTTGGACGCAAGACTTTTCATGGCCACCGCGCTCCTGTTGCTAGCGAGAGAAAAGGCGTTACGCAGGCACACGGCGAGACTCACCTCGCCGTCGTCCAATGAGCCAACGGCAAAGGTGAGCCCCATCCCTCCCCCCGGAAACAAACTAGGCGTCAAAGCACCGGATCCCCTTCCGCATGCATCAACGAAGTCTAAATATTCAGGCGACTGCAAACTACAATACACTTTGATAAAGTCAATGCATACTGTTCCCTATTATCAGATCAGCTTCTGTAATAATTGTTATATCTTGAGTAATAGTATTCCGACGATCCATAAGCGCGATAGAGTTTAAGCCGCTTTGTATCAACCTTATTGAGAACGGCACCAACACATTTGCCGGTAATCTCTGTTTCCGTAAGAAGCGCGCTCTTCACCATGCGCCTTGATGTCCGTCCCCATTCGACAACCAAGACAAAGCTGCTGATACGCGAAGCGATCGCCCGGGCATCGACGACCGGCCCAAGGGGCGGCAGATCGATCACGACATACTCGTACTGTTTGGTCAGTTTGTTGAGCAATGCTGTCATTGCCGGCGACGCTAGCAAGTCGGCCGAATTGGGGATCCGCCGCTTGATGACCGAAGGCAAAAAGGCAAGTCCTGTCTTGGGGTCGGTCAAAAGCGCTCTTTCGATTGGGACGTTGTCCATGACGACGTCCACCAGACCGACTTCCGCTTCGCTGCCGAGAAGCCGGGTCGAGCCGGGGTTGCGCAAATCCGCATCGATCAAGACAACCTTTGTGCCTTGCGAAGCCAGCAGCGACGCGAAATTTATGGCAACGGTTGATTTTCCTTCACCCGGCAGCGCTGATATGAACCCTACGACCTTGCGGATGTCGTTCATGGCAGCAAGATCGATGGCGATTTTTGAACTTCTGAGCGTTTCGGCAAACATCGACATCGGGTTGCTCGTGGCATATTCCGTGATCGAGTTCAGCGATTGGATTTCACGTACCGAGTCTTCGCGGTCCCTCTGGTCGTCAGAGATGGTTCGCGTGACCTTACGCGATGGAATAATGGGCGCCGAGCCGAGATATTCGACGCCCAGTTCCTCACGCACCTGTTCCGCCGTCCTGAAGAAGCGGTCGCGAACTTCGCGGATGGCCCCTACTCCCGTTCCGAAAATGGCCCCTAGGAAGCCGGCGAGCGCGACAATC
Source organism: Rhizobium sp. SVR5-2C (assembly GCF_056755115.1). Taxonomy (NCBI): domain Bacteria; kingdom Pseudomonadati; phylum Pseudomonadota; class Alphaproteobacteria; order Hyphomicrobiales; family Rhizobiaceae; genus Rhizobium; species Rhizobium sp. SVR5-2C. Next base: position 70,566 of record NZ_JBNDHT010000007.1, read on the forward strand.
AGCGACTTTTGCGGATGGCTCGGCGCCGTCGGAACTTCGGCCCGCTCGATGATGCGCGCCTCCGTTGCGGGGAAGGATTGTTCCTGGACAGATTCGTGATACCGCTGCAGGAATGTCTCGTGCAGTTTGCGGTAGGCATCGGCCTGCCGCTCGAGCTCGCGCAGCTGGACCTGGTTCTTGTTTGCTTCCGTGGCAACGTTTTCGGCTTGAGTGACGCTGTTTGACAATTCGCGCTCGCGCGCTTCCGCGACACCCAGTTCGCTCTCATAGCTTTCGGCAATTCGGCCAAGCTCCGTAAACATCAGCCGTTGATACTCAGCCATCTCCTGACGCAGCCGCACTGCCTGGTAGTGGTCTTCCCCAAAGCGGCTGACAATGTCTGCTTCCAGTTTCGAGGCGAGTAGGTATTTTGCTCTGAGATCGTTCGAGATCGGACTTTGCAGGACCTCGGAGACAATCCCCTCGCTATTTCCCTTCGCCAGGATAGCCCTGATGCGCTCGAGGCGAGCTCGCGCCTGGGCGGTGTCGGAACGGGCGACGATCAATGCGCTGTTCAACTCAGACAGCTGCTGGTCGCTGACCAACTTTCCATCCGACGTCACGAGCCCCTTCTTCTCCCGGAACATCTGCACTGCAAGGTCGGAGTCGGTTGCCAGCTTGCCGAGATCCGCGATGCGTTCCTGCAGCCAATCGCTCGTTCGTCTTGTCGCTTCGAATTTCGAGTTGAGTTTGTCGACCATATAGACGTCGGCAAAGGTGCTCGCCACTTTAGCCGCCATTTCGGGTGAAGGCGATGTGTAGTAAAGGGAGAGAACGTAAGAGCGGCCAACGCGCGCAACCGACATGTTCTGTTCTACGATGCCTACGGCCCGGCGACGCCGGTTTTCTATAGACTCTTCTGTCGCTGGAGCAGGATCGAGAATGTGGATCGCCCGGCCAAGCGATACGATCGAGCCAATCGCAGCCCGTGCCAAACTCTCTTTCTGCTGCGCAAGAAATGCCGGATCCTCGGCGAGATCGAGCTTGTCGACGACGGCGTAGGCGATCGCCTTCGATTTTAGGAGTTCGACCTCACTGATGACTGAACTGTCATCTTCGAGCGAGGTGCCGATTGTTGTCAGCTGGCCGACGAGATTGCCCTCCTGCCTGTCGATAAGGACACTCGTGGAGGCGGTAAAGAGCGGCTCTGCCCGCTTAACATAAAAGATGCTGCCGGCCACAAACAACACCGTGAAAATCGCGGCAACGCGCCATTGGCGCCGCACGACGGCAAAGAAGCGCTCGATGTGCGCGTTGTCGTTACTGTCGAGCTCACGCGGCGCAAGCTTTTCGAGGCGCTGTGACAGGATCGATTTGCGGAGGCTCTCGTTCAACCGTGACTCCTAATCTCTACGTTCATCGACAAGAAGGTCCAGAAGCGCCTTGGCGGACGCGTCCCAGGAAAACAGCGCTGCCCGGCGAAATCCCTTTTGCCGAAGCTCCTCAGCCAAAACTGGACTGCCCAGCAACTGCGTAATCTGGGCTACCCACTCCCCAGGCACGTGCGGATCCGCACTCAGCGCAGCATTGCCGCAGACCTCCGGAAGCGCGCCACAGGGGGCGATGATCGCGGCACAGCCAAGCGCCATTGCCTCAAGGGGCATCAGCCCAAATCCTTCCGTCAGCGACGGGCAGGCAAAGGCTGTGGCATTTTTCAGCAAACCCGCCAATTCCCGGTCCGTCACCTTGCCGAGAAAGCGGACATTTGCGGGAATGCGATAACCGCGCCCGGTGAAGTCGGCAGCGCTTGCCGAGCCGAACAAGACGAGAGTGTGCCCGGCGAGCCGCTCGTCCTCAAAGGCCCTGAGAAGGAGACCGATATTCTTGTGCGGCTGGGTATTGGCAAGAGAAACCGTGAAATTGTCTTCCTGGAGCCCGAACTTCTCAAGCACAAACGGATCTGCTTCGAGTGACAGGACATGGTCACAACCGTTCGGAATGCAATTGATCTTGCCGCGCGGGGCAATTTTCAAGGCGACGAGTTCATTGAGTGAAAATTGCGAGACCGTCAAAACACGCCGGTGCAAACGGCCCATGATCGGCTGCGCCACCTTGTACCATAAGCGGAACAATGCGCCATAGGATCCCGGGGCGGTGTAGACTTGAGCATCATGCACCATGGTAAAGGCATCGCGCTTGAGAAGCGGCGCGGCGTTGCAAAGGCTGACAAGCGTGCCGCCTCTGGATGCCTTCAGCAGCTCGATCTGCTCCCAGTACTGGCCGCTTCGTGATCCGACCTCGCGCACGGAAATAAATCGAAAGTCGGGCGCAGCTCTAATACCCGGCGGATGGAGCAACTCAACAGAGAAGTTCGGGCATCCGCCTGCGCTGTATTGTGCCAAAATACGATCCAGCGCCTTGACTAGCTCGACGGCAGTCCGCTGTACACCAGAGAACTGCGCGCCCAGGAACCTACCATTGATATAGATCGGCCGTGTCATGCTGTAACAATCCGTGGCAGCGTCTTTGAGGTGTTTTGGTCAGTAAGGCAAAACAATCGGCAGCTCGTCTTTAGCATTTCATGCAAGCAAGCTCACCCCTAACGCTTGGTGCCGGAGTTTACCTAAGAACTCTCACAAAGGTAGTATTCCGCCATACTTTACCGTCAGCCGCGGCTATTAAGTCTAGATAATCATCATCTACAGAATATGTCCAATTATATTTATTCGAATTATCATCTGACTAATTTATCTAGACTTTTTTATCTTTTGCATTATCAATAAATACAGAAATGCCGACTGCGGCGAGCGATGTCGGAGTGAGTGGAATGTTTTCTGTAGATCTCACTGAGGGGAAGGCATGCGAATTGCCGTAGGTTTTGCCTCATCCAACCGCCGTCATATCTTGACCAAGACAGTTCTCGGGTTGTCGCGTCAAACGCGCCTTCCGGATCAAATTTTGATCAGCCCCGGAAAGCCGGAGGATGTCGATGAAGTGGCGCTGCGTTCATCGGAAATTCCGATTAGCGTGCTGAGCGGCCCGCCTGGCTTGCCCGCACAAAGAAACACAATCATCGAAGCATGCGATGCCGATATCGTGATTTTCTTCGATGACGATTTTTTACCGGCACCCGACTTTGTCGCACAAACGGCGCAGCTATTCGCCAAGGTACCTGGAATTGCCGTGGCAACCGGCACAGTGATCGCCGACGGTATCCTCGGCCCCGGTTGGGACTATGCCGAGGGCGAGGAAATACTCGAGAAGGCACCCACAGCCATCACAAACGAATTTGTCGACGTCCATAATGCATACGGATGCAATATGATCATCCGTATGGAGCCGGTCAGAACGAATTCTCTGCGCTTCGATGAAAATCTCCCCCTGTACGCCTGGTGGGAAGATGTCGATTTCTCACGTCAGCTGGCGCCGTTCGGGCGGATCGTCCGTGCCTCTGCTCTAAGGGGAGTACATCTCGGCTTCAAGCGCTCTGGCCGCACGCCGGGACGCAGGCTGGGCTACTCCCAAGTCGCAAATCGCGTTTATCTGGTTCGCAAGGGGACTGTATCCTCGCGCCACGCCTGGGCCGGGATCCTGCGCAATCTGCTGGCCAACCTTGCACACGTCTTCAGGCCCGAGCCCTGGGTCGACCGGCGTGGCCGCCTTGCCGGAAATATCCGCGCGCTCTGTGATCTCGTCAAAGGCGATATTAAGCCAAGCAAGATCCTGGAGCTCTAGCTAGTCAGGCCCCAGCCTTGAAGCCGAAGTGGCACTCTCTGCCGTTGCGGCAGAAAGATCGGCAACCGTGATCCAGACCCTGCCGTCGAAGGCGACTCCACCCTTCTCAACCTTTCGGCTCGCAATCTGCTCTATGACGTCGAGATGTTCGAGACAGTCGTCGCCCCGGCTTTCGGCGGGAATCAAATGCGCGTCGCCCCATACGCAAACCACGTAACGCGTTCGTCCGTCGCCCATGATGATCAGAGTGTGATCGCCATATTGCGTTATCTTGCCGGGCAAAGTCGAAAGCTGCATTCTAGCCTCCTCAAGCCAAGGGCAGCGTATTTCCGGCGGGATGCGAGATGATCGCTGCCGCTTGAAGGCACGCCCCTGTCCCAGTCTGTTCAGCGCGGTCAAAGCACCGGTGCGTACACGAAGCTTACGACCGACGTCGGATGGGGCGTTGCTTTCCACTGCTTACGCGATCGCACGAGACCATCCCAAGCAGCTTGCCCATGCTGGCGGTAATCATCGGGCCCCATCACGAACTTGCCCCGCCCTTCCCCATGTTCGAACGCTCGCGAGATCATAAGTTTCAACAGGTGCGATGAGGCGGTCGGATGTGCCCCTTCGGCTGCCGATTCCAGGTAGTAGCTGTTACGGCCAAATTCGATGCCGAGATAACGCGCGATCGGCAGCGATTTGTTCGCAAGGCAAACCGAAAACGTATACCTGGCGGTAGCCAACGTACGAAACGCGGAACGGAGCAGCAGACCAGCAAGAGAGGCTCTCACGCCCTTGCGGCAGAAAAGCCGATAGCGCAGGAGTTGAAGAGGAAAAAGGTCGACAAAGACGCCAGCACTCCTCTGCTCGTGAACCACGAGCTGGTCGTAAGTCGCCGCCGCCTTTTTGACATTCCGCCGCGCGTTTGTACTGACGGACTTGTAGTAATCCTCGAATGTCGGCCATTGGGAAAAGTCGATTGCCTGCACATCGACACTCCGGGCGTTCAGATTGCCGACGCCGGCAAGCCCGCGAATTTCCTCGGCGCGGCATGGCGCCAGCGTCCACTCGGATCCATACTGATAACGCCCAGGTCCCAGGTACTGCAATAATGCCTGCATGCATTCCGGCCAGAAGCTCTCAAACGCAGGCAGCAGCTGAATGGTGTCGGCAAATATGATGTGGCTTCGACCTTTTCCGACAGCACATTGGCCTATCTTGATTGGGTGCCGACCGACCTGCAGCATGAGTTCGAAGCGTTCAAGTCTGGAAAGGACATGATGCTCAAGCTGCCAAAGACTGGTTGCGGTGAAGCTGCATCGGAACGAGGCGTCGCAGGCCTTGGCAAAATCATCCCAAGCATCACCAGACGCCGCGAATTTTCGCGCGCATACCCTGACCGGTTCGCCCGATGTCTCCGAACCTTCGAAAGCAGCGGCAGAAATCTGATACTCGAACAACTACGCCCCCTACTACGCCCCAATTAGCTGCGCCTGCACTTCTCCCGAATTCTTGCCACCGGCTCTGCACCTTAAGCGAGAGGTCCCCACTCGCTCAGACGAAAGTGCCCCCTGTTTCCTTCTCCCAGCGAGCCAGAACGGGATCGAGGGACTTTGGAAAATTGAAACTGTTCCCCTCAAGCCACTTGGGATAGATATTCGTTGACCGAACAAGCTTCGTTACTCGGTCGGGATGAATCCCAACGTTGGCCACGCTTACCGGCCTGAGCATTGCTGCAACGACCGTGACGACGCCGCCGGGCAGCAGAAACTCACGCGTCTTCGGAAAGTAATTGCGAATAAGCGTCCCTACGATGTCTTCGAGGGTGTATCTATTTGGATACGCCGCGTTAAACAGGACGTAGCGTTCCGGCCGCCGATGCGCGAACGCGATCGCCTCCAGAAGATCTTCCACGTAAATGCACGCTTTGACCGTATCCTTGCGGCCCGGATAGACAAAAAATCCCTTCCGCAAGAGTTTCGCGAGACGCGTGAAGTTGCCGTCTTCTCCGGGCCCGAACACCACCGCCGGCCGAACGACGGTCAGCTTCCTGGCCTCATTGCGATGAAGCCAGTCTTCATGGACATGTTCAGCAAGGAGCTTGGAATAGCCGTAGGCGGAAACCGGGGCCGGAATGCTGTCTTCTGTTTTGATATCCTCGCTCGGGCCGTAGACCGAGATTGAACTGGTGAACACGATCTCGTCGACGCCGCAGTGCTCCGCAAGTTTTGTAACCTGCAGTGCGCCATTGATGTTGGTGTCATAGTACTCGTGGGTGGGATGCCCGGGCGTCGTGTGAACGGCCGCCAAATTGTAAAAGCGGTTAATCGGGCCCTCGAGCGCGAGATTGGACAGGTCGCGCACGTCAGCAAGCCTGTAGTCTACTCCGTCGAAGACGTGGCGCGGCGGCCTCTTATCGACCGAAATAACATGATCGCCGGCCGCCACGAGATGGCGGATGAGGTGTGTTCCGATAAATCCCGATCCACCGAAAACAACATGCCTTTGCTGCATCACCTACCTCGATCCCGTTTATCTTCAGGATTCATGCGAGTAATGCCCCGCATAAAGACCAACCGTACTAATCTCGAGCGAGACGCCTGGCGGCTAATTAATTGTTAATACAATACCGGTTGAAATGAAAGTAGTATAGATGATTTTTGGTTAAGTAGGCTAAAGTTCAGGATTTGGTTCCTAAATTTTTTTATCTACAAGACTTCATAACAAGATCTGAAATCACCTTCCTTGAAACAAACACACCGAAGTTCTTTGAAGTTCTTTTAAGTTGTTCTATTATCGTTGAAATAGATAAAACACGCAGATCAACGGCTTAAAACTCGCCCGACGGCCTTGGATACCGCGTTTACTTTTACATACGTAAAGACGTGAGATACTCGAAGAACCCGGCCGAGTGAGTGCCGAGTACATCGAACTAAACAACTCGCTAATTAAGTCTGGGGGGTTAGGGCGATGGCATTTACACGGCGGCGGCCGGCCTGCCTCTCAGACGTCGTCATGGAAGTCGGGATAGACATCCGGCCGGAATATGGCCACGATCGCGATGGCAAGGAGAATTGGTGTCGCCAAGATCCGCAGTGCGCGTCCCGACCGGCTGCGCAATGACTCCATCAGCGGATGCCGCCGCGGGACATTCTCTTCACTGGCGTGATGGTGCGCGGCCGATTGATGTTTGGCAGAGGACACTCTCGAACTCCTGATTGGAGTTGCAAGAGTATGGGGCCGGGCCTCCACCGCAAGCGCTGCCGGAAGACGTGGTTAGCAGGATCTTGCCATTCCACGACTGACTGTAAAATCTCACATCTATATTACTCACCGTTTCTAAAAAAACGGGCAACGTCTCAGTTATACAACAATTGACGATATAATCTCCAACAGCACTGACCGTCATGATTTTCACAAATTTCATGTACATAGGATCAGGTTACATACCACTTTCACTGTAGTAAAAAGTTACTACGGGCTCCCGTTGACTAAAATAATGCTGTATGTACTACTATTACAAAGTCTACCCATTACCCAATTTTTATTTGAAGATGGAAAATGGGGTTGGCTATATCTTTTCGACTGACATTGCAGTGCGTTGGGAGTCGTTGCGTCATGACTGCTATAGTCGCCTTCATCGAACAGTTTTCTCACTTGAATGACGTAGCGTGTACTAATGGTCTTCCCCCGCAAACACCGGGGAGCGGCGGCACGTCGATGGATGCTTGCATTTTCACACTTGAGGGCTCGGGAGTTCGGTAACGATGAGAATACTGATCATTGGCAATATGGGTTACGTTGGGCCGGTCGTCGCAAAGTACCTGCGCACGGCGCGTCCTGATGCCGTCATTCACGGGTTTGACAATGCGTACTTCGCCCACTGCCTAACCGGCGTGACGGTGCTTCCCGAACGAAGCCTTGACGAGCAGTTTTATGGTGACGTCCGAGCGATCAGCAAGGACATGCTGAAAGGGTATGATACCGTTATTCAGCTCGCCGCCATTTCAAACGATCCGATGGGAAACCAGTTCGAGGCTGTGACCAAGGAAATCAATCAGGATTCCGCGGTTATGGTGGCCAGATATGCGGCAGAGGTTGGCGTGAAGAACTTCGTGTTCGCGTCCTCGTGCAGTGTCTATGGCATCGCGCAAGGCGGGCCGCGCAAGGAGACCGACGAGCTCAATCCGATTACCGCCTATGCCAAGTCGAAGATCGGTACGGAAAAAGAGCTGGAAAATCTCCGGACGGATATGGTCATCACGTGCCTGAGGTTCGCCACGGCGTGTGGCATGTCAGACCGGCTGCGTCTGGACCTCGTGCTCAATGATTACGTCGCCTGCGCTCTGACTCGCGGCGAGATCACCGTTCTTTCGGACGGTACGCCTTGGCGGCCGATGATCGATGTTGCCGACATGGCGCGCGCCATGGAATGGGCGATCGACCGAGTGGCAGAAAACGGCGGACGTTATCTCGCGGTGAATGCCGGCTCGAACCGAAGCAACTATCAAGTCAAGGATTTGGCAGAGGCAGTCGCCGCGGCCGTTCCTGGAACAAGGATTTCAATCAATCACAAAGCACCGGTTGATAGCCGCTCGTACCAGGCTGATTTCAGCCTGTACGAGCAGCTCGCGCCATCGCACCAGCCTGTGGTCGATCTAAATCAGTCCGTACAAAATCTCATCGCCGGGCTGACACGCATGAACTTCCAGGACGGTGACTTCCGAAGCTCCAATCTGATCCGTCTCGTTGTTCTGCAAGGGCATATCGCCAGCGAACGTCTCAACCGTGACCTGGAGTGGCAGAACGTCGAGACCGTGAGAGCGGCTCAATAAGTGGCGTAGAGGGGTGGGGTTATGGTGAAGGTCGCAATGCTGGCCGGCGGGTTCGGCACGAGGCTCAGTGAAGAAACATCCATCCGGCCGAAGCCAATGGCGGAAATCGGCGGCAAGCCGATCCTATGGCACATCATGAAGATCTATAGCTACTATGGCTACAATGACTTCGTCGTGCTTGGCGGCTACAAGGTCGACTACATCCGGGATTATTTCCTGAGGTATTACGCCAGCATCACTGATTTCACGATCGACCTCGCAACAGGCAGCGTCGAATGGCTTGAGGCGAAAGCGGAGAAGTGGAAGGTCACGGTCATTGACACCGGGATCGAAACCCTGACGGCCGGCCGCATAAAGCGGGCCCGAAAGTATCTCGGCGAAGACACTTTCATGCTGACCTATGGGGACGGCGTGTCGGACGTCAACATCCACGATCTTTTCGCCTTCCATAAACAGCAGGGCAAGTGGTGCACCTTGACGGCGGTGTCGCAGCCGGGCCGCTACGGCGTGCTTCGTCTATCCGAGCATGGAACACATGTTGAGGCGTTCCGGGAAAAGGGCGCCACGGATGGCGGTATGATCAACGGTGGCTTCTTCGTCTGTGAACCAGAAGTCTTCGAGGTTATCGATGGCGATCATCAGATGTGGGAGGACGATCCAATGTCTCGCATGATCAAGGCAGGCCAGCTCGCGAGCTTCCGCCACACTGGCTACTGGGCAAGCATGGATACCCTCCGGGACAAAATGGCCTTGGAGGCGAAATGGCAAAGCGGAGCGCCATGGAAGGTATGGCGCGACTAGGTCAGAAATTGCAGGCTGGGGATCAAGTGTCATGATTATCGTTGATAACGCTCTAAAAAGACGTGAGGCCGAAAACCGTCCGGTCCTTGTGGGCATGGTCGGCGCGGGTGTCCAGGGAAAGGCGATTACCCGGACAATCGTGAATTCCACGCCAGGCATGCGCATGGCGGCGATTTCAAATCGCACGATAGAACATGCTGAGGAAGCCTTCACCGATCTTGGCATCGAGCCGGTCCGGTGCGAGACGCAAGCTGAGCTCGACGCGGCGATTGCCGCCGGGACGCCAGCCATCACGACCAATGCCGACTTCATAGCCAACGCGGCGGGCCTTGATGCCTTCGTTGAGGCGACCGGTTCGATGGAATTTGCCGCAAGGGCGGTCATTGCCGCAATCAACGGCGGCAAACACATCGTACAAGTCAATGCTGAACTCGACGGAACGATCGGCCCGATCCTCAAGAAAAAAGCGGACGAGCGGGGTGTCGTCTACACGGCGGCTGATGGTGATCAGCCCGGTGCGCAGATGAACCTTGTTCGATATGTCGAAGGGATCGGCTTGAAAGCTGTGCTGTGCGGAAACATCAAGGGGCTTTACGATCCGTACCGGACGCCTGCGACGCAGGCCGGATTTGCCGCTAAATGGGGACTGAAGGCCGCCATGGTGACGTCGTTCGCCGACGGCACCAAGATTTCCTTCGAACAGGCGGTGATTGCCAACGGAACCGGCATGAAGGTCGCCAAGCGCGGCATGATCGGGCCGGATTTTTCCGGCGGCGATCCCTATAAACCACTCGTGCCGCTGGAAGAAACGATTTCGGGTTTCAGTGAGTACCTCGACCAGATAGGCGACGGACCGGGCTACGTCGATTACGTCATGGGCGCGCGCCCCGGGCCCGGGGTCTTTGTGCTGGCTAAACAGACCGATGGCGATCAAAAGCAGGCGCACTTCCTCAATTACTACAAGATGGGCCCAGGCCCCTACTACTGCTTCTACGCGCCCTATCATCTCTGCCATTTCGAGGTGCCGGGGTCGATCGCCCGCGCTGTGCTCTTCGAGGATCCGACTTTAGCACCGAAAGCAGGCCCGAGTGTTGGAATAGTCGCGCTGGCCAAGAAGGATCTTACGCCCGGCGACCTCATTGACGAATTCGGCGGTTACGCGGCCTACGGCATGTTGGAAAACATCGAAACGGTCCGCTCCGAAGGGCTCATTCCGATTGGCCTGGCAGTTGGATGTACGGTGAATAAGTTTATTCCGAAGGATCAGCCCTTGACCTTCGCCGACATCGACAGACCCGAAGGACGTCTGATCGATCAGCTCTATGCGGAGCAGGACGCAGTGTTCTTCCCGCTGCCGGTCATGCAGGCGGCAGAGTGAAGTGAACGGAGGGCCTGTCGCCGATCGTTCGACGAGCCCTCGTTTGTGAAGTGTATACGGGTGAAAGGTGAGGAGCAATATGAGCGCGACGACTGCACCTCTGACGCCGGCGAACATGCCACTCGTGGCAATCGTTACCCCGGTTTACAATGGCGGCAAATATCTCGCCAGAGCAATGGCGAGCGTTCAGGCGCAGACCTACCCGAACATCGTCCATGTCGTTCTCAACAATGCCAGCACCGACGATTCCGCAAAGGTCATCGAAAGTTTCAAGGGTCAGCGCATTCCCGTGTTGGAATTTACTAACGAGCACGTGCTGCCGCTGCCGGAAAATTGGAACAAGGCCTTTTCGCATGTACCTGCCGACGCGGTCTATGCGAAGCTTCTGTGTGCCGATGACCTTGTGCGGGCGGATTGCATCGAGCGATTTGTCGACGTCGCGCAGTCCGATCCAGAAATAGAGGTGGTCCTGTGTCAGGATGTCTTCGCCGACCTCGTGAGACGGGCGCGCATGCCGCAGGGCACACTTGTGCACGACGGCAGGGAAATCGTTCAAGGAATGATGCGTGGCAGAACTGCCTGGCTCGCCTATCACCATTTTTTCATACGCATGCATGATGACCTGCGCGGAAATCTCATTGACGACTACTGGTCACCCGATCCGCATGTTGTGGTGCGCTGTGCCTTGCGCGGCAAGTTTGCCTACATTCCCGAGCCGCTGGTCTACAACCGGGCTCACGACGAGAGCGTCACCGGCAAGGAGCTTAAGAAGAAGGGCATAAAACGTGAACTGGTCCACATGCATGTGCTACACCACTACGGGCGCGCAGCATTTGACGATGATAAGGGCTATCGCCAATCCCTGCAAAACTGGCTCGGCCAGATGTGCCGGCTCACGGTCCGCTGGCGGCTGACAGGGCAAAGGGAACGGGCTGACGAGATGTTGGCCACGCTGGCTCAACATGGCTATCGCTTTACATTCATCGACTATGTCAAGAATCTTGCGTGGTGGCCGGTCAACAGTGTGATCTGGCGCATGATCGAAATGCCCACAGGTCCTCACATCGACGAACCGACGTTCATGGCCATGGCAAAGGATCAGCCAGGCACTGCGGAAATCATTCCCATCAAGCATCCTGACGCAAAATATCCAGATAGTCCCTTGCAGCCGAAAGCCATCTGAAACGCTCCGCTGCCACTCGACCGGCGGCGGACAGGCGGGCCTGCTCCGCCTCATCGTTCCAAAGCGCAATGATCTTGTCGGCCCAGTCGGCCGCTGAAAACGGGTCCGCATAAAGGGCGCCGTCGCGGCAATTTTCCGGCATGGCGCCCGCCTTGGCGCAGATCGTCGGACAGCCGAGCTGCATGGCTTCCAATGGCGGCAAGCCAAACCCCTCCGTCGTCGATGGAAACAAGAACATCCGCGCCCGCGCCATCAGCGAGACAAGTTCGACGTCGGAGATCCTGCCCAGGAATTTGACATTCGGAGGGACGGGGATGCCATGGGCATCATAATCTTCCCGCTTGGAGGATCCGAAGAGCACCAAGGGAAAGTCGGATGGCCCCTTGGAAAACGCCTCCAGCAGGGTCTTCACGTTCTTATGGGCGTAGATGTAGCTGTTTGCGAGCGCATAGCCCTTATCAGCCAAGCCATACTTGCCGAGAACGCCCGGATCGGCGGTAAAGCGCAGCACGTGGTCAACGCCGTTGGGCACCACATGGATATCGCTCCTGCGGGTGACATTGAAGTCCTGGATCTCCCGTTTGGCGTAGTTCGACACTGTGATGATCGTCTTATACCGACGCGAGACGACTGTGGTGATCAGATTGTAGAGCACGAAGCTCTTCAGGCTGTGTGATTTGCTGGTCGATCGGAACTGGGCGTCATGCACCACCACGCAGCCGTTGCTTTTGATGAGCGGCGCCGTGCCGGTAAAGTTCAGGCAGTAAGTGCCCTTGGCATACCAGGGAAGGGTGAACTGTTCCCAGAACGGACCTTTGAAGCGCCCCGTTTCGACAATCTTGATGTTGCGATAGCTTGCCTGCGATGCGGTACCCTTAGGGCCGACAAGCTCTATGGTGATATCCTGGTATTCCGGGCGTTCCAACAGCTGATCGAAACCCGTTGTTATTTCCCGCCCGACGCGGGGCATGCCTTCCAGCGCCGCCAGCAGGAACTTGCCATTGATCAGGATTTTCTTACGCATTTTACTCGTGTTCACAGTTGCTGTGAAAAACAATACTTTAAAAGCTTATACAAACACGATGGAAAAGCAACGCGACCAAAGGTATAGCTACCACTTTATTCTCACCCGATCTCAGTCTCCGCATCTCTTCGAAGGGGGCCGCCTGCGAGCGTACCTCGTCGCCCAGGTCGCGTGGTGACAATCCGGCTTTCTCTTGTGGGCTATCCTTGAGCCGCGATCGGCTCCGCCTGGGGCAACGGCTCGGGCTTGCCGAACAGGTAGCCCTGGAAGCGCGTCGAACCAGCGCCCCGCGCCAAGAGCTTGTGCTCGGATGACTCGATCCCTTCAGCGACCACTTCGAAACCGAGCATCTCACCGAGCCTGCCTATCCCGGAAACAAAAACCTGGGCGATCGCATCGTCGCCGAGCTTCTGAACATAGCTCTTGTCGATCTTGATGATGTCGAAAGGCAGTTCGCGCATCAAGGCGAAGCCGCTGTTGCCGGTTCCGAAATCGTCCAGCGAGAGCCGGAATCCCATTTCCTTCAACTGGCATACGGTGTTGATGACCGTCGGGGTCGCGTTCAGTGCCACCGTCTCCGTAATTTCGAGCACGAAGTTCTCAGCGCTGCAGCCGGTTTCTCGCAGAACCTCGCGCAGCATTGGCACGAGCTGATCGTGCATGAGCTGCGCCCCGGAGACATTAACGGCGATCGACTTGAAACCACTTCGAGCGTAGTCTTTGCAAACCCGCCGGAATACCCATTCGCCGAGACTGTCGATGAGGCCGGATTGCTCCGCAATGGGGATGAACTCGCTAGGCGGAATTACCACGCGGCGTACCGGATCGTGCCAGCGCACCAGCGCTTCGGCGCTAACAATGCTATTTTCGTGATCGACAATCGGTTGATAGTAAACGGCAAGATGGTTGAGGAGAATGGCGGCGCGCAGTTCCCGAGCCACCAGCCGCTCCCTGATCTGCGTGCGCTGCATATCTGAATCGAAGAAGGCAAACTGATTGCGGCCGTTGCGTTTGGCCTGATAGAGCGCGATATCGGCGCATGTCAGAAGGGCGTCGGCGAGGCCAGCATGAAGGGGCGCCTGCGCAAGGCCGATCGAGACGCCATCATAGCCGTTCTTCTCATTTTCCTTGCGCAACAATTCCGCTAGTTTTTGCATGAAATTCGTCGTGTCGCCAAGGATATGACGATAATCCGTGTCCTCGATGATGATCGCGAACTCGTCGCCACCAAGACGGCCAACGGTCCAATTCGTCCTTGCTGCCGCCACCTGAACGACCGTTTTGAGCACCTGATCGCCGGCCGCATGACCAAAGGTGTCGTTGATCTTCTTGAAATGATCAACATCGATCAGCATCAACGTGAATTCGCCCGGCGCCTGGCCGGCCATCTGTTGGCTGCGGATTCGTTTTAGCTTCTCTTCAAGAAGCTCCATGAAGCGATAGCGGGAGTAAGCATTCGTCAGGCTGTCTCTTTCGACCAGATGGGCACGCGCCTCGTCGCGCGCCTCGACCTGCCGGCGTGTCCAACCAAGTCGATGGGCGCCGGCGAGAGTGGCAAGCAATGCGATGACCAGGCCCCATGTCTCGACGCGCCACGCGATGGCAATGGCGTTGAGAACTGATCCGGGAAAAATGCCTGCGAGCAGCTGAACCGAGACCGAAACTGCCAAAGCCGCCGCAGCGATCAGATGAAGCGCCCGAATCTTTGCAATCTGGATGCGAAACTGGTGCATGGTGGAAGATCACCGTGAAGAGGATCGCGCGTGGACCGGCCTTTGCGCGAGGGTCGTTTAGCGGCAAAACCTTGCTTAGCGGTAAACGGAGTCGCGAGCGGTTGTTGGGCTCCGGCGCTGCGGCATAAAATTCGCGCCATAATGCGTGCGGTGTTTTGCCGCACGGTTGTATTGGAGCCCTGGAGGGAGCTCGCCGCACTGCAAGAGTGTAGGTTTCGGCGAGCTCCTGCCGACCACCGACGGCTCCCAGGGCCATATCGCTTCGGCTAGCATCCGCTAGAAGAGAACTGTCGCCATACACGGCCATGCCGCCATCCGGTTACGGCTTTGCCTCGCAGTGGCAGCCAGCAAAATGGCAGCCCATTCTTTCATGTTTCAACGCCCGCCACGGGCAGCTTGCCGTTGAAGCCGAGGATCCCAGCAGCCGACTTCAGGTCAGATAATGCCAAGCGAAAATCAAAAAGCAGCAGACTCACGAGGTACACCGGCAGGGAAAGAGCGCCCGCACCGATCAGGCGAAGCAAGCTTGCCTCAGGGCCCGCAAGCACCGCAAAAGCAGCACCGCAAGCGACACTTGCAAGAAGGGGGGATGCGATCACCCGCAAGAGCGGTAGCCGCGGGACTCCGACGATCGGCGCGATGAAAACGATCGTCCCCACAAAGTAAAGGACGTTGGTGGCGGCCAGACCAACCGAGAGGCCGAAGATACCGAACGGCCAAGCGAGCAGAACCACGAGGATCCGAAAGACCATCGTAACCCCCAGGCCCGTAACGACGAGCCCTCCGCGATTCCGGGCGAAAAGAACCGCTGTTTGGAAGGCGCCGAGGTTTCCGAATGGGGTAGCAAGCACCATGATCATAATGGAAGGTATCGCTTCCAGCCACTCGCGGCCGAACAGTATCGGCACGAGCGCCGGCATGGCCAGCGCGAGGACCGTCGAGGCTGGAAACACAATCAGCGAAAAGATCCTGTGCGAGTGAATGTAGTGCGCGCTGACTTCAGCCTTCGATCGGTTGATGGCAATGTAGTAAAGGTTCGCCCAGAGCGGGTT